>NZ_CP045997.1:9696807-9943792 GCF_010233585.1 Spirosoma endbachense | reverse complement strand
GAAACTGAGGCCCGTGCTGCTGACCCTCTCGCAGAGTACGTTCTTCGTCTGGAGTGAGACTGGCAAAGCGTGGTTGCATTTCACAAAGCTAATTCATTGCATAAATAAATCTGTCTGAGTACTTATTAATCATTTTGTTGTAATACCTCCAGCCATCGCCCATACGTATCGCGGTAGGCCTCCTGCGCCCGCATGTCTGGCTCAATGGTGCGGACAATGTGCAGACCTGCAAAGGCTTCGGTGGCACTTTTATAATAACCCAATCCTATACCGGCTCCTCGGGCTGCACCTTGTGCGCCATCGGTGTTGTAAAGTTCGATAGACGCACCGGTCAGGTTGGCGAGTGTGTCGCGGAAAAGAGGGCTCAGGAACATATTAGCCTCACCCGCTCTGATCGTCTGTAAACCCACGCCCACGCTTTCCATGATCTGGATACCATAATATAACGCAAATACGATCCCTTCCTGAGCAGCACGGATGAAATGCGGTAAGCCATGCCGGGTTAATTGCAGACCATGAAATGAAGCGCCTAAGTCGGCGTTTTCAAGAATACGCTCGGCTCCATTACCAAAAGGCAGGCATAGCAACCCGTCAGCACCGATAGGGGCTTCATGAGCCAGAACATTCATCTCATCGTAGCCAATGCTGCGACCTAATACCTGGTTGCGTAGCCAACTGTTGAGAATGCCTGTTCCGTTTACGCACATCAACACACCGTAACGAGGTGTCTGGGGTGTATGGCTTACGTGCAGAAAAGTGTTGACCCGTGATTTCGGATCGTAACTAATCTGGTCGCTAACGCCATAGACTACGCCCGAGGTCCCGGCAGTGGCTGCGATCTGACCTGGCTCCAGTACGTTCAGTGAGAAGGCATTGTTGGGTTGATCGCCAGCGCGATAGGTAATGGGCGTTCCGGCAGAGAGGCCAAGTTCGGCTGCTGCCGACGCACTTAACTCACCTTGGGGAGCAAATGTTGGTTTGATCGTTGGAATTAGACCTGAATCGAAACCAAAATAATCGAGTAAGAATTTGGCTGGCTGGTCCTCCTGAAAATCCCAGAACACGCCTTCCGACAAGCCCGAAGCTGTTGTTACAATATCGCCAGTCATGCGGGCGGCCAGATAATCACCAGGAAGCATAAATTTATGCACCTGAGCGTATACATCGGGTTCATTTGCTTTTACCCAGGCGAGTTTGGCCGCCGTGAAGTTGCCCGGTGAATTGAGCAGATGTTGAAGCGTACGATCATGGCCAAGATCGTCGAACGCACGATTGCCGAAGGAAACGGCCCGGCTGTCGCACCAGATGATGGATGGGCGTAAGACAGTAAAATCTTTGTCGACAACAACCAGCCCGTGCATCTGATAGGAAATACCGATAGCTTTTACATCGCCGGGTTGAACATTGGCCTTTTTCAGAACGGCTTTACTGGCCAGACAGGCATTTTTCCACCAGTTTTCGGGTTGTTGTTCGGCGAAACCCGGTAGAGGGGCTTCGATCGCCATTTCGGTTTCAGGAAAAAATGCCGAAGCAACGGCAGTGCCGCTTTCGGCATTAACTAAACACGCTTTAACGGACGAGCTGCCCAGGTCGAAGCCAAGGAAATACATAAGGTATGTGATTGAGAGGGCTTATCTAATTTGTTTTGTAGTTGGAGAACTATCGCCTATCCAACTCTCGCACAACAAAGATTGCCAATGAGTTTATTTCTTAAAGGTTCTTGTCAGGATTATTTCCCACATCCTTTTAAAATAATCCTCAGGAAGCCTTTGACAGCGAGGAATATTATTGGGTCTGGTTCTATTTTTAGCGAGGTACGTTGCATAATAATGGGCCGACAATGGAACGAAAAGATCAATTAAGTCAGTAGGATAAACTGTGTTTTTTGTGAAAACGTCTCTTTAATAAAAGCTCAATATACTTTTTTCGTATCGATCAGTCAAAGCGCGTTTTGGGAGGTAAGTTTTACCGAAAGGTGCAGCAACGAGGCTCCGCTTCCTCAATCTACCAGGCTCCGTTCGAAAATCACTGCTGCTTTTCGTTTCTTTGTATCCTGAAACAAGATGATTTGCGCCTATGAGTCCGGTCCTGGATATGACCATTGACGAACTGTTCGACCAATTCGATAAACTGCGCGTCCTGATTATTGGCGATGTAATGCTCGATTCTTATGTGTGGGGGCATGTTGAGCGCATTTCTCCCGAAGCGCCTGTGCCTGTTGTAACCGTCGACCGGCGCGAACTTCGGCTTGGCGGAGCCGGTAATGTGTTACTGAACGTTCAGGCATTAGGGGCCGAAGCGATCATTTGTTCGGTCATTGGAACCGACGAACCCGGCGACCGACTTATTGGGCAACTCAATGAACGGAACCTCAACTGTGATGGACTCATCCGCAGTAACGAACGAATTACAACGATTAAAGAGCGCATTATTGCCAGCTCACAACAGGTTGTGCGTGTAGATACCGAAACCGATAGATACATCACCAGCGAGGAACGGAATCAGTTGATAGCCAAGGCTAAAGAGCTGATTCCGACCTGTCACGTTATTATTTTTGAGGATTACGATAAAGGGGTATTGAGTAAAGAAGCCATCGCCGAAATCACGGACTTTGCCAACGAGCAGGGAGTGCCTACAGTGGTTGATCCGAAAAAGCGAAACTTCCTGTCCTACCAAAACACGACGCTGTTTAAACCTAACCTGAAAGAACTACGCGAAGGATTGAAACTTGAATTCGATGTAGATAATGCCGAAGAGTTTCAGGCGGCTGTCGAGGAATTAAAAGACAGGCTTAATGTAAAGGGGGCCTTAATTACGCTTTCTGAGCGAGGTGTATTTATTGATTTCAACGGCGAAAAATGCCAGTTGCCAGCTCACATTCGTAAGATTGCCGACGTGTCGGGCGCGGGCGATACGGTTATCAGTATTGCAGCCTGCTGTGTGGCTTTGAAGCAATCGGCCAGCATTATTGCCGGATTGTCGAATCTGGGCGGTGGACTGGTTTGTGAATCAGTAGGTGTTGTACCGATTGATAAGGCCCAATTGAAAGAAGAAGCAAAAGAGAGCTTGTAGCGAAAGCCCTGAATGTAAGTTAGTTGGGAAGTCGCCGGTTAAGTTGTAGGGCAACTCATTGTCTACAACTTAACCGGCGTTTGCTATTTTACATTTCTTTCACGGCATCAACAAAACACCGTGCTTTGTCGGGGTCGGTGTCGGGGTAAATGCCGTGCCCCAGGTTGGCAATGTAATGCTGATGACCAAAGGAATTGAACATCTGCTTCACTTCAGCCCGAATCTGGGCAAAATCGGCGTAAAGTACACAAGGGTCGAGGTTGCCCTGAAGGACACGATCCGGAATTAATTGACGCGATTCATGCGGGTCCATATTCCAGTCCAGGCCGACCACGTCGCAACTCAACTGCCCAATATCATGTCGGGCAAAAAAGGCTCCTTTGGCGAAGACTGTTATTGGGGCATCCGTTATCAGATCGCAAATCTGTTTGATGTAAGGCAGAGAGAAGGTACGGTATTGTTCCGGCGACAGAATGCCCGCCCAGGAGTCGAAAATCTGGACCAGATCGGCCCCTGCCCGTATCTGCGCCTGCAAATAACCAATCGTACTGTCGGTAATTTGCTGAAGGAGCGCATGGGCGAAGTCGGGATCGGTATAGAGAAGTTTCTTGGCAACCGAAAACGTTTTAGAGCCTTTTCCTTCGGTCATGTAGCAAAAAATGGTGAATGGCGCACCTGCAAAACCGATCAGCGGGACACGTCCATTCAGCTCTTTTTTGGTCAGCTTGATTGCATCCAATACGTAGCCCAGATCACTTTCGGCATCGGCAACCCGCAAACGGCTCAAGTCAGCCAACGTGCGGACGGTCGATGGAAATACCGGCCCCCGACTTTCGATCATCTCATACGGAAGCCCCATCGCTTCGGGCACGACCAGAATGTCGGAGAAAATAATGGCCGCATCTACGTCGAATGCATCGACTGGCTGAATCGTCACTTCAGCGGCCAGTTCGGGGGTTTTCGCCAACGTAATAAAGCTCCCGGCCTGCTCCCGAACAGCCCGATATTGAGGCAGTACCCGGCCTGCCTGCCGCATCATCCAGACCGGAACTCGTTCCGTCAATTCACCCCGAGCAGTCCGGAGTAGCAAGTCATTCTGTAAAGTCATGGTGCAAAGATAATCCTGAACAGGGATGAGTTAACCGTCGATCGATTGAATATTGCTCGATTACAATACATGTAGTAGATTGCCCATTATTGCCCAATATTTCCAAATTTTTGAAATAATGGGAAAAATAGAGCCGACGCCAACCTATCAATCATATATAGACTACTTTCAGGACTTTATTAAAAAAGGGCGTCTAGATGTTCATGCAGCGCTGTATCAGAAGGGTATTATTCGAAAAATTAACGATGACTATCTGTATTGGAGCGATGTAAAATATAAGGTTCCAACAGAATATAAAGATGTCTTGGCACCGATAGATCTTTGGTCTATCGTTAAGGAAGACCGTTTACATAATAGGCGTTATTTCGAAGTTGGCCACGAAGGATTCTATTTTACAAAGACTGATTCGCTGGAACAGCAATTACACGAGTTTGACCTTCATCTGGCGGGCGCGCCTGGTAAACAAACAACGGCTGCTAGTGAAGTGGATAAACACCAGTATCTGATCGGATCGATCATGGAGGAGTCGATTGCATCCAGCCAGATCGAAGGGGCTATAACATCACGGATAGTAGCTAAAGAAATGCTTCGCAAAAAGCGCCCGCCAAGAAATATGTCGGAGCGAATGATTGTCAATAATTATTTAACCATTCAATACATTATTGACATAAGAAAAGATTCTTTAACCAGTAACAATTTAATGGAATTACATCGGCTAATGACGGCTGATACACTAGACAATCCGGAAGAGTCAGGTCGAATTCGATCACACGATACGATTTATGTGGTCGACGCTATTAATGGAGACATTATTCATACTCCTCCATCTCCTTCATCACTGTCAACATTTATTGATGATCTATGCCGATTTTTCAACGATGAAACACCTGATTTTTTTGTACATCCAGTAGTTAAAGCAAGTATTATCCATTTCTTGATTGGCTATTTTCATCCTTTTACGGATGGCAATGGTCGAACAGCCAGGGCCTTATTTTATTGGTATCTATTGCGCAAGGGCTACTGGCTAACCGAATACTTATCTATTTCCAGAGTCATCATGTAGTCAAGGGCACAGTATTATCGGGCCATTCAGTATACTGAAGCTGATGAAAATGACCTTACTTACTTTGTGCACTATCAGGTAAAAACGCTCAGTCGGGCGTATGATGAACTGAAGAAATACATTGATCGGAAAAATCAGGAAAAACGCCAATTACTCATTCTGCAACGCCAGGAAAAGTTATCGCCCCGTCAAGCCCAGATTGTTGAATGGCTGAGGCAAGACCCTAACAGTATATTATCTATTAAGGAAGTAGAGACACGATTAGGGGTTTCAAATCAAACGGCCAGGAATGATATTCGTATGTTAGTACAGGCAAGATTTCTGGAAGAGTTGCCTATTAATGGTAAGGAAAGGCACTACATTCGGGGAGAACGTTTAACGGGGGAAGTGTAACTTTGTCGTTAAAATGTCTTTATGCCTTCTCTTTTTATCGATGCCGAGCGTTTGCGCGACCTGAATAGCGGCCTTGGGCAGGTATGTCTGCATCTTGGCCATGAACTTGTTCGCCAGCGCCCCGACTCATGGAATATAACATTTCTGGTACCGAAAGGTCAAAGTGGTGTTTTCGGAAATACAGTGAATTACATTGAAGCATCGTGGCGGCAGAAGCTATGGATTTCCGGAAAATTTGATGTCTGGCACTGTCTCCATCAGGATTCGATGTATTTGCCATTGCGGTCAAAGCTGATTCTGACAATTTATGATCTCAATTTTCTGGAGCGGGCTGATTATTCCGTCGATAAAAAGGCGCGTAAACTGGCTCGTCTTCAGCGTAAAATTAACCGGGCTGCGTTGTTAACGGCTGGATCGGCCTACACAGCCTCGGTGGTGCGGGAGCATTTGCGAATTCCGCAAACATTGCCGCTGAAAGTCGTCTATACCGGTGTTGCTGTCGATCCTGCTAAAACACCTGCTGAACTACCATCCGATTTAGCCATTCGTTCCTTTACCGATTCGCCCTTTTTTCTGTTCGTGGGCGTTATTCATCCCAAGAAAAACGTTCACACGCTTCTGCCGTTACTCGAGGCATTTCCCGATTATCGGCTCGTGTTAGCTGGGCCCGACCGACATCCTTACGCGGAACACATTCGCGAACAGGCTCAGAAACTAGGCGTTGCCGACCGACTGCTGATGCCCGGATCGGTGGACGAATCAACCAAATTGTGGCTATATGCGCACTGTGAAGCGTTTTTGTTTCCATCGTTGTCGGAAGGGTTTGGCTTGCCTGTTGCGGAAGCCATGACGTTTGGGAAACCGGTATTCATTTCTAATCTGACGAGCTTACCCGAAGTTGGGGGCAAAGAAGCGTACTACTTTGACAACTTCGAACCGGAAAGTATGGCTAAACTCATCCATGATGGTTTGCATGACTTTGGGCAAAATGAGCTTCGGCAGGAGCGATTGCGCAGGCGGGGTGCCGGATTTAGCTGGCCAACCGTGGCCGGGGATTACTGGAAGCTGTATGAAGGGTTGATAGCTGGAAGGGTTTGACCAGGGGAACCAGAAAAGAGGCTTAAATTAGTGTGAAGCCTGGATTTGATTGGGCGTTAGCATTCGATTCAGGCGGATTTGTAATGAAAATTTTCACGAGCTAGCTGGATTAGGCTAGCCGAAACCAGGAGAAACGAAATACAAAAAAAAGCCATAAATATCGGGTAAGCTATTAAATACTCAGCCCAAAGATTATCAGAGAACAGGTCTAAAGTGCAGATGATAGCAACCGGTAAATTGGCATACCGGCTCAAATAGCGCCAGGCTAGTTTTTGCCTATTAGTATGCTCAATGCCCCACCCCATGAAGGTGTATAATAAAGCCAGACCTGGAGTAAACAGGATTATGACAAATGCGATACTTGCAATCTGGTTCGTCATTAACTCAGATAACTGGTATACGAGTAGTGCACATGCCAGTGTAAGAATGATGGTTGGCCACCGGAAATACGATTTGAGAATCCATAAATGTCTTATTATCAATTGATTTTTAGTACTTCTTTCGTAATTCGTCTGAATTTTTTGTAATCCTTTTTCCGAACCTAATTCAGTCCATGCCCATTTACTGGCATTATCAAACGATAGGCCAGTTTCCATTTTTAGCTCAGTCAGTGTTGCATAGTGGTCAAGAAGTTCGTTCATAACCTCGTCATAGTCAATATGAGCGAGTTCCCGTAAATCGTAACGCAGACTCTTAAGTTGAAAATTCGATAGTGCCATTGTTAAAGATTTGGTTTTAATTTTAAGACCAAATTCAGGTTCTCCAGAAAGTTAGTCAGCTCGGCGATGCGTCCCACTGCTTCGGTGTGCCCCGTCTTTGTCAGTGAATAATACTTTCTGGCCCGACCATCTACGAGCTGCATTTCAGTACTTAGTAGCCCTTCAGCTTCGAGTTTATGTAACGCTGGATAAAGAGCACCTTCCGTAATTGTCATTTCGCCTGCTGTTAGCTCTTTCACCTTTTGGGTTATCTCATAGCCGTACATCTTCTCGCGGTCTTCGAGCAATCGAAGAATCATGATCGATAAACTACCTTTTAATAAAGAGGAATTTGTTGGCGTACTCATGTGCCAAACATACAAAAGAATTCTATATACCTATAAATCTTAGGTATCAAATTTCATGAAGTGGAATTTCTTTATCGATGCGAGAGGCTATAATTCTTCTCAATAGAAAGCCACTTTACAAAATCCTGTAAATCCTAAAATCAGCTAAATCCCGGTTACCTTTGCATAACCAATGAAAACATATCTTCGCTTACTCTCGTTTGCCAGGCCGCTGGGTCGCTTCCTGACGCCATTTGTGCTGACGTCACTACTGTCCAGTGTGTTTGGTGTTTTGAATTTTGCCCTCCTCATTCCGTTGCTGAGCACCCTGTTCAACCAGGTCGATACCAACCAGATGCAGCGGCTACTAAGCCAGCCAGCGCCCTCGCTGATTTCAGTAGTTACCTCGCCGACCCGTGTCTTTAATTATTATTTTGCGCAGGCTTTTTCTACATACGGTCAGGTCGGTACGCTTCGATTCGTTTGCGTTGTCATTGTGCTGTCCGTATTGTTCAATAACCTGTTCAAATATTTGTCGGTCCGGCAGCTTGAGTCCTTTAAGGTACGGATGGTGGCTAAACTTCGGGAGGCTGTATTTGGGCAGACACTGCGATTGCAGCTTGGCTTTTTCTCCAATGAACGCAAAGGAAATCTTATTTCCCGCATAACAACTGATGTACAGGAAGTTGAAAATTCGATTGCCAACACACTCTCGGCAGCTTCGAAAGAAGTGTTTTTGCTAATCGGATACATCATTGCCCTATTGAGTATTTCGGTCAAACTGACTCTGTTTGCTATCATCGTAATTCCAATTTCCGGCGGTTTTATTGCTACGCTTGTTCGTCGGATGAAACGTGATGCGCAGGAGGGCCAACAGCGATTAAGTAGTCTGGTGAGCTTACTGGACGAAACCTTCGGCGGAATGCGGGTTGTGAAAGGGTTCGTGGCTGAAGGGTTCATTCTGGATAAGTTTCGGCAGGAAAACGAAGGGTACCGACGGGCGGTTCGATCGCTGGCCAATCGGCGCGAACTGGCATCTCCATTTTCGGAAGTGATGGGCGTTGCCGTCGTTGCCGGAATTTTGCTCTATGGCGGATCGCTGGTACTTAATGGCCAATCGGATTTAACCGCTGCTGAATTTATCTCCTACATTGCCATTTTCTCGCAGGTAACACGTCCGGCCAAAGACATCTCCAATGCGTTTAGCGGCTCCCAGCGGGGGCTGGCTTCGGGCGAACGTGTCCTCGAATTGATTGATACGCAGCCAACTGTTCGGGATAAGCCGGGTGCTGTGACCCTGAACAGCTTCCAGAAAGAAATTTCGGTCCGGAATGTGTCGTTTGCCTATAACGCTGACACGCCGGTTCTGCGGGATATAAGTTTTGATCTTTCTAAGGGAAAGACGATTGCGCTTGTTGGATCATCAGGGGGCGGAAAGTCGACCATTGCCGATTTAATTCCGCGATTCTATGATCCAACGGCCGGTCAGATTCTGATCGATGGTGTGGACCTGCGCGATTGCACCATGGAGTCGTTGCGGACACAGATGGGCATCGTAACCCAGGAAAGTATTCTGTTCAACGATACGATTTTCAATAATATCGCATTCGGTAGTGCGGCCACCGAAGCCGAAATAATGGAAGCTGCCCGGATCGCCAATGCGCATGATTTCATTATGGCTCAGTCGAATGGTTACCAAACAGTGATCGGTGATCGCGGAGGGAAATTGTCGGGTGGGCAGCGGCAACGCATTAGTATTGCCCGGGCGATCCTGAAAAATCCACCCATTCTGATTCTCGACGAAGCAACATCGGCTCTCGATACGGAATCGGAAAAACTCGTTCAGGAAGCCCTGACCCGCCTGATGGCCAATCGGACCACACTCGTTATTGCGCATCGACTCAGTACGATTCAACACGCCGATGAGATTCTGGTTGTTAATCAGGGACGTATTGTTGAGCGTGGTCGTCATGACGAATTATTGACGCTCGACGAAGGATTCTACCGGAAGTTAAGTACAATGCAAAATGTTTAAATACCTCTTTATCGGTAAATGTGATTTTGCTTGTAGCGCCTTGTTACAACAGGTCTCAATTTTGCTGTTGTGATAGTTGGTTAGAGTCGACGGAAAACTGCATTTTAAGTGAATCAAATAGTATAATTTTTTTCCTCATAATCATTACTGAACGGTTGTTTTTGGGCCACTTGCTCAAAAACGTGCCAAAAGGTCTCTGGCCGACAGAAAAGGCAAATCCATTGAGCCCGTTTGCGAGTAGTTAGTGCAGCTTCTCGACCGTCGAGAAGTAACTCCACTAAACAATAAAAATGCTCAATGGAAAAACTACAAAATGACCCAACGGCAACTCCGCAGGGCCTGACCGGTAAGGCATCGGCAGCTTTAGGACGCCGTGTGTTCATGCGCTATCTGGGCGCCACCGCAGCGGCTGGTGTTGTATTAAGTGCTTGCCACGATCAAATTGTTGACCCAACTGTTGCCACAGGCTCAGCCCGCGCTGGTGAAGCAATCGACCTCGGTGATATTGGTTCTAAAGACGTAAACGTACTAAACTACGCTTACGCGCTGGAACAGTTAGAGGCTGCTTTCTACACCCAGGTAATCAAGACGCCTTATGCAGGCATCAACGGGTATGAAATGGCGATTCTGAGTGATATCCGTGATCACGAAATCGCTCACCGTGAATTATTCAAAGCTGCTTTGGGTGCTGCCGCAATTCCAGGCCTGACACCTAATTTCAGTAGCATCAATTTCGGCAGCCGCGCATCTGTACTTGGCACCGCCCGCGTTTTTGAAGCGATCGGCGTTTCGGCATACAATGGGGCAGGCAAGTATATCACTACGCCAGATTACCTGCTACTGGCTGGTAAGATTGTGTCGGTAGAAGCTCGCCATACGGCAATTATCAGTGAGCTGGTGAATCCTCAGACGACCTCTTTCGCTGGTGACGATATCGTTGCAGCAGCCTCTGGTCTGGGTGAGGCACGGACACCGGAAGAAGTTCTGACTTTGGTCCGGCCGTTTGTTCTGGAAATTATTAATGGTAAAAACGGACGTCGTGCCTAAACTTCAACAGCCATGAATCTACAAAACATACTTACTGAAATTGAGAAGGTTGATGCTGACGTGTTCGAACGCCTTGACCATGTATCGCGTCGTCATGTTTTCCATAATTTTCTTAAAAAAGCACTGACAGGCGTTGCGCCAGTAGCTTTTGGGGCCATTCTAAACAAAGCCTATGCGCAAAGCAGCGTTGTTACGGATGTACTCAATTTTGCGCTGACGCTGGAATACCTCGAAGCTGAATTCTACAATCGGGGTCTGGCCTCGCCAAATCTGATCACAGGTATGGAAGGCTGGAATACCTTCCAGCAAATTGCTAAACACGAAAATGCTCACGTTGCCTTGCTGAAATCAGCGCTGGGCGGTGCGGCTATTTCGAAGCCTAATTTTGACTTCTCTGCTAAAGGGGCCTATCCTGATACGTTCTCGAACTATCGGACTTTCATGGCTCTTGCTCAGGCTTTTGAAGATACCGGTGTTCGTGCTTACAAAGGCCAGGCTGGCAATTTGATCAGCGCACCGGATATCCTGACTGTAGCTTTGCAGATTCACTCGGTAGAGGCTATGCACGCGGCTAAAGTTCGGTATCTGGGTGGCAGCAGAGGCTGGATCATGGGTGCTGCCGGTTCGCCATCAGCCGTTTACTCCGGCGAAGATGTGCGCGTTGAAGGTGGAGTTGATGTTGTCAATCTAACAGGCCTTGGTGTCGATCAGGTCACGGGGGCCTTTGATGAGCCACTGACTAAAGAACAGGTGCTGGCTATTGCCACTCCATTCTTAGCGTAAGTAAGTGGAGTGAATGGTTGGGTAGTTGGTGAGCAGGTTTCCTGTTCAATCAACTACCCAATTGTTTTTACTGTTTTTTGTCGGGATCGGGTTCTGTTCCCGTGCCATGGTTTCTTAAGATCGACAAAATAACCGTGGACAGGGACAGAACCCGCCCGCCCCCCACCAAAAAACGGTTTATTGAACCGGAGCAACCGTAACACTTTTTAGCCTCATATTCGAGCCTTTCTCAAGGTTATTCTGTGGATTGAGCAGACAGATTTGATTAATAAGGCCGCTCCATCCCGAATGACCGCTCAGATTAACTTCATAGGTTCGGAATTTACCATCACCAACGATAGGAAAGTCGATCTGTCGATCCGGACCGTCCAGAAAATCATAATCTTCGGGTTTACGCCAGACGATTCGGGCAGTCGTTGCTTTTGTCGTAAAGGCGGCCTGGATGTAAATTTTAGGCACATCGGTCGGTTTCCAGTAGACAAAGGGGCTACATACCCGGAAGTTTGCTTTCGACGTGTCGGCCCGTTGCCAGTTAACGTTCAATTCATTTTGAATAGGCCATCCTTTATCGGTTACGTTGTAGTAAAACCATCCCTGGCGATCCTTCGTGAACTTAAAGTTTGGAACCGTTTCCGGGCGCGGCTGAGCGTAGGCGTACTGCCGGATATCGGCCAGCGTTCCCAGGATGAGCGTGTACTCGAACTCATAAACGCCATTGTGATCAATTTGCAGGAAAGGGTCGGCATTCATGTAATAGCTGGTCACATCAAATTCTTTCCCGACATGCCCAGACCCGAATCCGTTCGTTTTGAACCGAAACTGGTTAGGCTGGTATAAACCCACGCCACGCCCTTCATCGTTGAGTAGAGCAGTCCAGTTTTCGGTGGTATAATGACTGAGCATCTCAAGCTTTGAGATTTCGGTTACGGGGCCGTTGGTAAACGGCTGTGTACCGGTGTAGGTAACCATACGATACCAGGGGGCATTCAGGTATACGCAGGGCATTTCCTGGGTTCTGCCATCGTATTGAGCCGTATCGGCACGATTGATAGTACTGCGGATTTTTACGTGTGCGGTATTGCCCTGAAGCTCGATCCAGTGCTCCATAAAACAATCGGCCGGTTCGTCAAAGAGCGGCCAGATAAGCGGAATCGTCTTAACATAGAGCGAATTCTGCCCCTGCTGATAACTGACAATACGAGCCGGGTGGTTGTAATAATCGCCAGTCTGAACGGGGTTCCACCCCAGGTTACGCCAGAAATAAACGGGATCTTTTCCGTTCACTGAATAGGGAAAAGGACCGCCATAAAGTGCAGTTTGTAATTGCCGGCCCCAGTCATAGTTATTAACCATATTTTCTGAACTGCCTGCTTCGGAGAGGTAATTGATGGCACCGCCCATGTTCAGGTCAATGGCTAACCGAATTTTATCGTTACCGATAAATAGGCGATTTTGCGCAACGGGCTGGGTTTGTGGCGGTAGATTACCCGGATTGGTAGGGGTAGTAGGAGGGGTATAAGGGGCTGTTGCTGGATACTCGCGTACACAGGTAAAAGCCAACATGCTAACCGCTACACACAGGAAGTAAAGGTAAAATCGAGTTCGGAACATATATTAAAAACTTATTAATCAAAAATACGAGCCTACCCGACGTTTTCCAATTATTATTATTTACTGACCCGTCAATTTCGTTGCGCTAATTGGCACCCCGGTGCAAAAATATAGCGTCTGCTGAAACTGGACGTAAGTCATAGTCGTTTCGTAATAGCCGGAATACTAGTGACCTATATCGGATAATTATATCGAATCTGCCTATTTCTAAAATTCCCCTTTTCCGTTCCCTCTTAAACCCCTAATTTTGCAGGATTTTTGACCACCCCATAACGGATTGGTTGTCAATTAGCCACTGTTCGTCAATAGTTAATCGTTCATCATTCATTCGGGACCGCCCACGCGGTTCATTGTCCCGCTGAAAAATGCCCAAAAACGCTCAAATCCGCTCGGTTCTTATTATCGGTTCTGGCCCTATCGTTATCGGACAGGCCTGTGAATTTGATTATGCCGGTTCTCAAGCGGCCCGTTCTATTCGGGAAGAAGGTATTGAAGTTGCATTGATTAACTCCAATCCGGCTACCATCATGACCGACCCTATCAACGCCGATCATGTTTATCTGTTGCCGCTGGAGAAAAAGTCCATTGTTGAAATCCTGAAGAAACATCAGGAAATGGGACGGCCCATCGATGCTGTTTTGCCGACGATGGGTGGCCAAACGGCGCTGAATCTGGCTATCGACTGCGAAAAGGCTGGTATCTGGGAGAAGTTTAATGTAAAAATTATCGGTGTCGATATTCGCGCCATCGAGACGACCGAAGACCGGGAGAAATTCCGGTTACTGATGCTGAAGCTGGGTGCAGGCGTTTGTGAAGGGCGCACCGCCCGGTCTTTTCTGGAAGGGAAAGAAATTGCGCAGGAAATAGGCTTTCCGCTCGTTATCCGGCCGTCGTTTACACTCGGCGGCACGGGGGGCGGCTTCGTTAATCATCCTGAAGATTTCGATAAGGCACTCACCGCCGGTTTGCACGCATCGCCCGTTCATGAGGTGCTGGTTGAGCAAAGTGTGATGGGTTGGAAAGAGTATGAACTTGAATTGCTGCGTGATAATAATGGCAACTTTATCATCATCTGCTCCATCGAGAACTTCGATCCAATGGGTATTCATACCGGCGACAGTATCACTGTTGCACCGGCTATGACCCTGCCCGATACGCTCTACCAGAAAATGCGCGATCTGGCCATCCGGGTGATGGCTGGTATTGGGCAGTTTGCGGGAGGCTGTAACATTCAGTTTTCGGTGAATCCGCAAACCGACGATATCATCGTTATCGAAGTAAACCCACGTGTTAGCCGGTCGTCGGCGCTGGCGTCGAAAGCAACGGGTTATCCGATTGCCAAAATTGCCGCTAAAATGGCCGTTGGTTACAATCTGGACGAGTTAATGAACCCCATTACGGGCACGACTTCGGCCTTTTTCGAACCTGCCATCGATTATGTGATCGTGAAAGTGCCGCGCTGGAATTTCGACAAGTTTCCGGGTGCCGACCGTTCATTAGGTCTGCAAATGAAGTCGGTTGGTGAAACAATGGGTATTGGCCGTAATTTTCAGGAAGCCCTGCAAAAAGCCTGTCAATCGCTTGAAATTCGCCGGAATGGCCTTGGTGCCGATGGCCGTGAACTGACTGACCGCGATGCGCTGACCCAGAGTCTGGCCCATCCGAGCTGGAACCGTCTGTTCCACATCTACGATGCGTTTAAAGCCGGGATGTCTTTCCGGACCATCCAGCAACTGACCAAAATAGATCCGTGGTTTCTGCACCAGATCGAAGAGTTGATTGAGCTGGAGCGCGAGATCGAACAGTACGATCTGGATGATCTGCCGCCCGAACTGCTTCGTATTGCCAAGCAGAAAGGCTATGCTGACCGCCAGCTTGCTCACCTTTTGCAGGTGAAAGAAAGCAAGATTTATGACTACCGCCAGACGCACAATATCCGTCGCGTATTTAAATGCGTAGATACCTGCGCGGCTGAGTTCGAGGCAAAAACACCCTACTATTACTCGACGTTCAACAACCAGCTGCCGATCACAACCGACCGGCCGGAGCCTGTTTCTGACTTGCCGGGTAATGAATCGGTTCGGAGTAATCGGAAGAAAATTGTCGTGTTAGGTTCGGGACCGAACCGCATTGGGCAGGGCATCGAGTTCGACTATTCGTGCGTGCATGGCGTGTTGGCCGCTAAAGAAGCGGGTTATGAGACGATCATGATTAACTGTAATCCGGAAACTGTCTCGACCGACCCCGATATTGCCGATAAACTGTATTTCGAGCCTGTCTTCTGGGAGCACGTTCACGCCATTATCATGCACGAACAGCCCGAAGGCGTCATTGTGCAGCTGGGTGGCCAGACGGCGCTCAAAATGGCCGAAAAACTGACTCGCTACGGTATCAAGATTATCGGTACCAGCTGGGAAGCACTCGATCTGGCTGAAGATCGGGGCCATTTCTCCGATTTGCTGCGCAAACTCGATATTCCGTATCCAAAATTCGGAACAATTCGCGAGTCGGAAGGGGCTATCGAGCTATCGCGGGAGCTTGGCTTCCCGCTCCTGGTTCGTCCCAGTTACGTACTTGGCGGGCAGAACATGAAGATCGTCATTAACGAGAACGAGCTGGAGCAGCACGTGATGAAGATTCTGAAGGATATTCCAGACAATAATATCCTGCTCGATCACTTCCTTGAGAATGCGATTGAAGCCGAAGCCGATGCAATCTGCGATGGCGAAGATGTTTATATTATTGGTATCATGGAGCACATCGAACCGGCTGGTATTCACTCGGGCGATTCCTATGCGGTTTTACCAACGTTTGACCTGAGCGAGAATGTGATCCGGCAAATTGAGGAGCACACCAAAAAAATTGCGGTTGCTCTCAAAACGGTTGGGCTGATCAACATCCAGTTCGCCATTAAAAACGAAGTGGTTTATATCATCGAAGCCAATCCGCGCGCTAGCCGGACAGTTCCGTTCATCTGTAAAGCGTATCAGGAACCTTATGTCAACTATGCAACGAAGGTGATGCTGGGCGATAAAAAGGTGAAGGATTTCGACTTTAAGCCGGTGAAAAAAGGCTACGCGATCAAGATTCCGGTGTTCTCGTTCAGCAAATTCCCGAATGTGAACAAGGAACTTGGCCCCGAAATGAAATCGACCGGCGAAGGCATCTACTTCATCGACGACCTGACGGACGATTATTTTCAGAAAATATATTCCGAACGGAATCTGTATCTGAGCCGGTAAAATACATACAGCCTGTTTGTTAGGGTGTCAGTTTTAGGAAACTGACACCCTATTTTATTGTAGCGTTTTATACGTGAATGATTAAATCCAATTGCGTCTTCATTACCGAAAAAGCCAGCCGGCTGCTCTGTACAGAAGCTACCTACGCTACACACAAAAAAGCCCAACCTACTCACGCAGATTGGGCCGATAATTAACAGTTGGATTATGTCATTAGAAACCCAGGCCAACGGCAAAGCCGCGAACCGATGGGTTGCCTGTGAGATTAGCGCTGAATGATGCGGCCCCTGACGACAGGTTGATCGTATAGACTTTAGTCGAACCGCCCGAACGCAGCAGCGCATAACCCATATTCGAGGTACCACCGATATCGAAGCCGTTACCACCTTCTATCTCAACCCCAAGCGAGCCAACAGGCACCAGCGTTCCATTGTTGGGAGGTGTCTGCATAACTAACCAGGCACTGCCTGTGCGGGTATCAATGTCGTATAGGGTTGTTGCCGTTGAGCCTGCGAAGTTGTTCGTATAGGCGGCTGCTGTTACGTTTGGTGAGCCCTGTCCTGACGCAAAAGCCAATGTGCCATCCACACCGACTACAGTGCCATCATTAGGGTTGAGTCGCAGATCCTGACCATTGAAACCGACAAGCCGGATACGGTCAACCGTTGGGTTGAAATCAAATCCGAAGTCACCTCCTGCACTTGGAATCGACGGCGTAAATGGCCCTGAACCCACTGCCGTAGCGGCACCATTTGAGGTGTTTATGGTATAGAGCCGGCTTGTGCTACCCAGCGCAAATAACTGCCCGTTAGCCGGTCTGAAATCAATACCATACAACGTCTCACCGCCTTGTAAGCCCGTAATGGCTTTGGTTACGGACGAGCCTGTCATTGGATTGAAGATATACAGCGTATTGGCACCATCGACGGCGTAAGCAACCGGCTCCGTTGGAATGGCTACCCCAACAATGCTGGTTGTGCCTGGCAGGTCGCCTAAACGCTCGGCACGGCCGCTTGCCAGATCAATCTGATAAAGTCCTTGCGTAATGCCGCTAATTAAGGTTGCAATGGCACTGCCATCGGGGGCGATGTCGAAACTACCCGTACCGGCAATGTCAATACCCAGTGAACCGACCTCTGCCAGCGTTCCATTATTGGGCGGGTCCTGGCGATACAGTTTGTCCGTAATTGGGTCAATATCGTATAAGGTTGTCGTGGTAGATCCTGAACGGTTGTTGGTGTAGGCAACCCCCGAAACGGCCACGTTGGCTACACCATTGATGGAGCCATCAACAATCATTACCGTTCCTGTCTCCGGATTTAAGCGCAAATTCTGACCTTTATTCGTAACAAGCCGAATGCGATCAACTGTTGGGTTAAAATCAAAGCCAACCACATCGCCGTTAATACTGGGTGAGAATGCGCCTGATCCCAACGCTGTAGCCGCACCATTGGCCAGATTAATAGCATAAATTCGGCTACCGTTACTGACGCCATATAACTGACCCGTTGCTGGTCGGAAGTCAATGGCTACCAGCCGTTCGTTGTTCTGAACGCCTGTAATATTGATCGTGCCCAGATTGACGCCAGGATTCTGCGTATTCAGTTTTAATAACTGATTGTTGTCTGTCAAGACATAAAACATAAAATCAGCAGACAGACGTGCATTGGCAGTAGAGAGGCCACTTTGCGGCTCTAGCTGTGGTTGCATATTCTGACAGGCATTAAGGGTCAGTAGCGTGCCCAGGGTTAGCATACCGATCAGAGAACGGAGCGATTTGTTATAAAACATGGCTGTTGATTGTAGAAAAAAGTTTCATAGACGAGTACACAATAAAAGCCTATACGATCGTGCAGGCTGAATAGATTGCATCAGATTAAAAAAAGATTAAAATCATATTATATGGCGTTAAAATGTGATTATTTTGAAGGTTATAGATTGGTTTTCAGTCTATTAATGGGATAAATAGTTATTACATTCCAATAAAAAAGCGCCCCTGTCCAGACAGGGGCGCTTTTTTATTGGAATGATTTTTCGGTAGTATCTACCGCCGATACCGACTACGATATTCAGGACCAACACCAAAGCCATAGCCTAGTGTTAAGGTAATTGTGGAGTTGTAAATGTTTTGCCCCCCAATGCCACCGGAGATCGGCTGGCTTGTCGCATCGGCCAGGCCATAGGTATAGCGGGCATCGATCAAAAAACGTTGCCGTTCGCCCAAACCTGGAAAGTTTAACTGGAAACCGGCAAATAAGCCAAGGTCGGGATTATTGAACGCTTCTGAGTTCGTTACATCCGGCTGGGTTGATCCGCCGATCTTTTGATTAACTCGTTTGGCGCTTAATGGTATAGCCAGCGTTGGACCGAAGAAAAGATTTGGCCGGAAATTACCACTCAATGTCAGGAAGTAGCGTAATGCCACCGGGATTTCCAGATAGTTAATTTGCTGTTTCAGTTCAACGGGTACGTTGCCTGGGTTAACTCCCGTAAATTTACCACCGCGTTGAGAATATAATACGTCGGCGGAGATGCCGAAGTGATTTAATGAACTGTACATCAGAAAAGCGCCCGCTACAAGACCAGGAGTCATTTTGTAGCCTTCCACATCACCCCGCAATGTGGATAAATTCAAGCCAACGCGCGGCCCTGCGCTGAAACGTTGCTGTGCGTAAGTAGTTGATAAGCAAGTTAAAAGGGCTACGCATGGAATGGCGAGTGAACGTAGCGAAATTGAGCGAAACATAGACTATAGAATGAGTTGTTATGCCGGGTTAACGTCCTAGCTTTCCTAAATGTTTTACTCTATCAAACTACTTCTTATGTTCCGGTTTTATATATTCGACTTTATGTAGGTTTTTATTGGGAATTAATTGTACCGAGTTATGAACGAAAACGGTCAATAAACTATTTTTTTTCGCCTTTTCAGACGAATCTAATTTCGCTCAGTAGCCTATCCGCAAGGATACGAATAAGGTTGAAGAGATGCCATAAACGGGCTTATCTGTCTGATTTTCAGGGTCGTTTTAGGTTTGTTATTTGGTTTCTGTTTGGTCGGATGCTTGGCTACAAAGAATATGATATAAATGGCCACGGCCAGCATAAGCAGAATGGCAGCAGTAGTTGTGGCTATCCAGAGCGGCCAAAGCCTTTTTTTCGTCGCTGATGAGTGAATACGCTCTTGAAGCGCATCACGTAGGTTCGCCAGTTGTTGTGTTGTCGGTGTGGCGGTTTGCTGCATCGCTTCTAAACCTGCCAGGGCATCGGCATAGAAGGGGTCTTCGAGCAGTAACCGCTCGACCCGGTGCCGGGCCGGACCATTCAGCCGTCCGGCCTGATAGGCGCGCAAATCGTCAAAGGTCAATTGATCATTCATATTGGTAAGGCAAACAGGCGTTCCAGATTACTTACTCATACAAAGTTTCAGCATTCGTCGGCCGTTTTGCAAATAACTTTTCACTTGTTTCAGGTCGTATCCCGTCAGGTCAGCGACTTCCACATAACTTTTTTGGTCAAGATAAAATAAAGTCAGACACGTGCGCTGTTCGCTCGGTAACGTTTGAAGACACGCTTCCATTCGGCTAAGATCTTCTTCAAGATCAAGCGTTCGGTTGTCCGACTCATCCGCTATGGTTGCCGTGACCGGATTATCGTCCATATCACTGTCTGCGGTTAAGCCGGTTAGCTGAACCGCTTTTGGGTGCGCCTGACTCTTGCGTAACTGCATCAGGCAGTAGTTCCGGGCAACACTGTGTAGCCACGACTGAAATTGTTGTACGTCATGTTTGCGCAGATCCGTAATTAACTGCTCAAACAGGTGCATAACGGCGTCTTTAGCTTCGTCTTCGTCGCGCAGATAGTTATAACAAACGGCATAGACCAGCTCCATGTGTCGTTCATACAACTCCCCAAGCACGGATAAATCACCCGTGGCGCGGTAAGCCGCAACATACTCCGCATCGGTAGTAAGTTTTGATTTACGAAACCGTTTAAGAAACATAGACCCAGTTGAACGGTATAATGCTGTTGATGCCGTCTATTAATTGCACATCTATAAAACGGATGTAATACTGTCCTAAATTCCATACATGCATGAAAACTTTCTTTGTTTGCTGGATGCTGCTTGGGTTAACGGTTGGTGTCAGAGCCCAAACGGAAATAGTGAGGACAATTACGGGTATCGTAACTGACCACTCTACGAATAGCCCATTGCCAGGCGTAACAGTTGTTGCTAAGGGAACTAATCGGGGAGTTGCCACAGATGCTAAGGGATACTACTCGATTGGTGTGCCAAAGGATACGGTAAGTCTGGTGTTTCGTTTAGTGGGTTATCGAACGCAGGAAATTGCCATTGGGAAGCGCCAATCTATCAATGTGACATTAAGTCCTGACGGTCAAGCCTTGAAAGAAGTGGTTGTAACTGGGTATAAAGTAGCGCAAAAGCGAAGTATTACGGGTAGTGTTGGACCGATAAATTCCCGCCCAAGCCCTTATTATCGCCCGCCAAATCCGTCAACCGAAAGTTACAAAGCCATTGAAGAAACCGGTTTTCAGGATGTTCGTCGCCAGCCAGTTACTACCTTCTCGGCCGATGTAGATCGGGCGTCGTATAGCAACATTCGGAGAATGCTCAATAACGCAAAGCGTCCACCCAAAGACGCGGTTCGGCTGGAAGAAATGATCAATTATTTTTCCTACCAATACCCACAGCCAACCGGCGAGGCTCCCGTGTCGATAACAACGGAACTGGCCGAATCGCCCTGGAATCCCGGACTGCAATTACTGCGGATTGGGTTGCAGGCGCGTAGGGTAGCGAATGATCGTCTACCACCAGCGAACCTGGTATTTTTGATTGATGTGTCGGGGTCAATGAGTGATGAAAATAAACTGCCACTCGTGCAGGCATCTCTCAATCTGTTGGTCGATCAACTGCGGCCTATTGATCGCGTAGCCATTGTCGTATATGCCGGAGCGGCTGGACTTGTGTTGCCACCAACGCCCGGAAACCAACCGCAACGAATCAAAGATGCCATTAATCAGCTTCATGCCGGAGGCTCAACCGCTGGCGGAGCCGGTATCGAACTAGCTTATAAAGTGGCGCATGATAACCTGGTTGAAAAAGGAAACAACCGGGTTATTCTGGCTACAGATGGTGATTTTAACGTGGGTATTTCGGGCGATGGCGAGTTGCAGCGTTTGATCGAACAGGAACGTAAGAAAGGCGTTTCCCTGAGCGTACTTGGCTTTGGAATGGGTAATTTGAAGGATGCTAATCTGGAAACGCTCGCTGACAAAGGAAATGGCAATTACGCATATATCGACAATTTGCCCGAGGCCCGTAAAGTGTTCATTACTGAGTTTGGGGGTACGTTATTTACGGTAGCCAAAGATGTTAAGTTGCAATTGGAGTTCAATCCGGTCTATGTACAGGCGTATCGGTTACTGGGCTACGAAAATCGGCGGCTTAACAACGAAGACTTTAAAGATGACCGTAAAGATGCCGGTGATTTAGGGGCAGGCCATAGTGTAACGGCCATCTATGAACTGATTCCGGCTGGTATGACAAGTCCGTATCTACCCAAACGCGATTCATTAAAATACCAGACGCTCGTTGAAACAAAAGCATCGGGCCAGTCTGGCGAACTGCTCACGCTGAAGGTACGCTACAAACAACCTACTGATTCTGTTAGCCGACAATTGGAGCATAGTGTGCAAAGGCAAGCGGTGACACTCGATCGGGCTTCGGCCGATTTCCGATTTGCGACTGCCGTGGCTGAATTCGGGTTATTGCTGGGCGAATCCACCTTCAAAGGGTCAGCTCAGTATGGCCAGGTGGTGAAACTGGCTAAAGGATCGCTGAATGGTGATTCCGAAGGCTATCGTAGTGAATTCGTCCGAATGGTAAAAACGGCTGCTGGCTTAAGTTCAGTATCAATAACAGATGATGAGGATAAGTAATAAGTAGCGTTCAACCGGCCGGCCTGGTTTACTCCGAAATCGGGCCGGTTTTCAACGGCCGAGCCTGGACACTTGCTCGATAACCCACCAACAAAATAACCTTCTTAGTATGGCATTCGTTGAGTATAGACACAAATACTCAATGTTATGAAACGGATCGTGTTTAGTACCATCCTGTTATGCGCTGGCTTAGTGGCCAGTGTCTATGCACAAAGCAATCAGTCGCCAACCTTACAACAGACAACGTCGACGGAGGATAATCGGCGGGCCAATCCGCCTAAGCCAAGGCTAAAAAAGGTAAGTGCCCAGGAACAGAAAGAACTGGAAAAGGGCATGGACACCACTTTACCCAAAAACCGCACCAAACCTGACCGGAAGCCACGCCGACTTCCGCCCGATTCACTTCGGCGGGGAGGAGCCACACGTGTAGATACGATTCGGTAACGAAAAGTAGCCACATGGTTTGTTCCGCCGATCAATTCGTGAATCGCTAAACTGCTAACTCCACAGAGCACATGTCCCTAAACAGACCCTGGCTAAAATAGTCAAACAAATTAGCTGAAACAGAGTCGTGTAAGATAAACCAGCAAAACGTTATGATTAAATTGATGATCGGTGCCTTACTGATAACGACCACAACGTTGGCCCAGACTGCACCACAAACGGCAAAAAGTAGCCCGTCGAAATCGGTGTCCGCTTCAACGGTCACCAGGCCATCGAAACAAACGGCGACATCGGCTAAAGCGACAACGAAAAGTAGCTCTACGTCTACGGCGCCTGATGCCTCCCGGCGTTCCTCGAAACCAATACCCAAGCCGTCGTTAAGTGATAATCTGGAGAGTAAAGACAACGCCATTCCCAGCTATAAGAAAGCGAAGCAGGCCGGGGAGCATAAAGTCAAACCCAAGTTTTCGCCACGCCGAACGGCATCGGGTGCTCGTCCAGATACGATGGATCGCAGGAAACAGTAAGAAAATAGCGAAGTAGCGTGGCCTTGTGGTCATGCTACTTCGCTAAAAGCCCTGTAAGGTTTTGTATGGTTAAGAGGACGTACTTTTTCATGGTACTTGTTGTTTACGCATAAAGCTTTTCTCTAAAGGTTCATGACCCAGTTCTGCACTTGAGAAAGCGATCCAGCATAAGTGCCCGACGGACTGATTGCCGAGCCTTGATCGGTCAACGCATTTAATTGTATAGTACAGAAAATATGGCCGGGGTATCTGCGTAAATGCATTTTGACGGTTGAGTCGTCGAGCCAGGTTACGTCTGATGCCGACCAGGGATCGCCGTTGAGATTAAACAGTTCAACGTCATCACTGACCCGGATCAGGTAGGGTTGATCGACCCAGTGACTCATTTTCATTTCGTAGCTACCGATTGCCACTTTAAACGTTTTTTGGGGAGAAAATAGCTCTTCCAGCATAATGATTTTGTACTACTTATTGGTGTTGGGTGTCGCCTGTCGAAGCTTGCCGTCGGGCATTAGTTGATAGATAAGGGTAGTGATTTTGGGTTGGCCTTCTTCCTCATAAGTCTCTGTTTTTACAATTGCCTGTTGTTGTTGCGGAAGCCATCGGGTCTCGGTTTGTGTCATTCCTTCAGCATTGTCATAATACACTTGCAGTTTATCGAGCTGTTGCTGAGTTGATCGATTGAAGGTGACGAGCCACCCAATCGTTTCATTTGAATAGAGCCGACTAAACAGGACAGCAAACACCTTATCGGTAGCGGCCAGCGTATCGGCTTTATAAACAGGCTTTTCTGGTTCATTACCCGTAAAGCTTTTTACATCATCGCGGGTGATCGCCTGATCCGTCGGATTGAACCGTGTACCTTCGTTCAGCCTGGCTTCCGCGATAAGAATTGTATCTATGACGGTTTCTTTGCCTGCCGTATTATTGTTCGGTTTGTCGGTCGATTGACAGGCCGGAATAAGTAAGCTGGCTGTCAGTAAATAGCTAATTGAGGGTAAATTCATTATAAAACAGTAGTTAAGGTGCTCTGGAGTATGGTTTGACTGGTTGTTATATCGAGTTTAAGGATTCGGTTGAACTGGGTTTCGTCGTCTAATTGACGCTCGGGCACGTAGTAAATTCGTACGATCAACCCGTTGAGGATCGGAAAATGATGAGCCTCAGCGTTGTGAAACCCGGCCATTTCAACCAGTCGGTGGTAACCAAACTGAACTGTATCTACCCGAAACGATTCATAGCTATAGCTGCGATGAGTGTCTTTTTGATACCAGTCTTTCCGCCAATAGCCCATTATTTTACCCTCTGCAACCTTACATTCGGGAGTCGATAGCTTATTCACCAGACGATGGTGGTCCCAGTAAGGCATGACCAGCGTAAACAGAATGAACAGCAGGCTGAATGCCAGCAAAGTGTACCGCCAGGACGCCAAGTTTGTCACGAAGAAAACGAGGAAAGTGGCTATAAGCAATCCAGCGGAAATTCCCAGAAAGACTCGGTCTATTGATGGCTGACCCGCTATTGAATAAACGGTCTTGTAGGGCATTTGTCAACAATTGGTAGGACTATTAAAACGTTCATCTACGACAAAAAAGCATCGATAATGCTGCAGAGAGTCGTGAACTTCCTCACTATCCGGTAGCAGACTGTGCCACCATAAGGTTTCACCCTGAATAACCTGACAGATAGCCCACACCACAGTAAATGCCAGTAATGGATAAGCCAGACAGTATAAAAGGAACCCCATCCAGAACGGCATGCCGCTTTGTTTTGCCGGCTGGGTTTTGTAGCCTAGCCAGGCCAGTAACGAGGTCCGGAGATTTAAGAAATACAATTTCATTGTGACAGCGCTCTGCAAGGGGACGATGCGGTAAACGGTTGTTAGTGAGACACAAAGTTGGTTCTGACTAAGCTATTTGGCCAATTTTATCCGTGCAAACAGCACGAATTTGTCAATGAAACGTAGAGGATTGTCAATGAATCGTTTCGACGAGAAGCCATTCGAGGGCCATGACGAACGGTTGGTTCGCCAAAAGCAACGTTTCAGGCGATTATGTTTGTTGAAGAGGGGTTATGAGCTGGTTTTTTGTGGTGTAGTTAAACCAGATTAATCTACTCATGGACCCATTTGCCCGAAGGCTTGGCGCCGTATTCGGTCTAGTTAGCATCGGTTTATTGGCCGGTGCCTTTTTCAGCTATAGAAACACCAGACAATGGCTCAGCGAGACCGATAAAGTGACTGGCCGCGTGATCGGTCTCGATAAACGGCAGTCTGTTGATCGTTCCAATGACCGTGATCGCTATTCTACGGCCTATTACCCAGTTGTTCAGTTTAGTGGTCCAGCCGGTCAGTCAATCACATTTCGCTCATCGGTTGGGTCGTCGTCATCCGATTATCAGGTTGGTGAGTCAGTGCCCGTCTTATATGACCGGCAAAATCCATCTGATGCCAGAGTAGACGCCTTCATGAGCATTTGGCTGGTGCCGCTGGTTCTGGGTGCCCTTGGCGTCGTTTTCATGATCGCAGGCCTTTTCCTGTCTTTCTTCAACTCCGTAACCTATGTGTACACGAATGGGGCCTGGCATCGGCATACACCTTAAGCTGGCTCATTGTCCGCTCATTAAAGAAGCTTGTTGATTTGTTGTTAACTCATTATCAGTACCATGAATCTTCTCCTAAACCTTATTTTCTATGCAGCCCTTGCCATAACTGGGTTGATTGGGTTGTTTTATTTCACCATGACTTTTTTCTCGATACTCTTTCCGCCGGGCCCCGCCTACAGGAAAGGTGACAGTTTGATTTTTCTGGCTGGCTGTGCAATTGTACTGGCGCTGCTGGTCTGGGCTTATGGGCTGGCTATGGTTCAGGGTAAAGTTGGGTTCGGCTTTGCTGTTTTAGCGGTATCGTACCTGGGCTGGCTGGGCGTTCTGGCTATAGGATTCGTGTTCAGTAAAGGGGGTACCTGGCAATAAGTCAGCTAATTGGCTTTTTCCCGTTTACGAGCCTCCCGCTTTTTTCGGCGTTCGGCCTTACGCTCTTCGCGTTTCTCTTTTTTTTCGGCTTTACGTTCTGTCCGTTTCGCTTTATAATCGTCTTTAAAGCTCTTGACGGCATCCTGTAGGGTAATATTGTTATCAAACTCACCTTTAAAGGCTTCAATATAAGCGTTCCGCAATACACCGAAGATAGTTGGCCAAATGGCGGTTTTAATCTCTTCGATCGTACCATTGAGGGGAATTCTCGTTGCCACCTGATCATGCTTCTGATTCTTAAGAACAGCGATTCCTGCCTGTGCGACCAGTTCGGTGAAGAATTTTCCAGCCGAGCGACCTTCGTGCTCATTGAGCTTGAAGATTTTCATGCCCTTTGTCAGCGGCTTCAGGTAGCCATTTAGCTTGCTGTCGAGCATGGCCATTTCGCTGTAAACACTCATTGTTCCCTGTTCAAAATCGAGGTTGGCATATTCGCGGGCTAGTGGATTGATCTTCACTAGCTGCAAATCGCTAAACCGCAGGTTGTAATCAAAATCCGGGACAACTTTCAGTAGGTTCATGTTAGCGCTGAAGGCCATTGAACCGCCATAACCCGGCACATCGCCCGAAGCCACTACTGGAGAAGGTAGTTTTTTGTCTTTGTCCTCCACATTGCGAATGTTTCGGATTTCACCCTGAAATTTTTTGAGGGATAAATCAGCGCGAGGTTGGGTAATTAAACTTGCCAGATTAATCGTGCCGTCGATAATCGCGAATCGATTTATGCTGATTGGCAGTAATTTTTTCAGGAAAGCTGTCCAGTCGACCTCAGCACCGGTCTGATTACTCGCTTCGTTATCGCTGAAGGCGAAGTTAAGTTCTGGATTATAACACTCAACTTCGCTTACCAGCCTACCCCGAAACAGTGATTTCCATTCAACAGATAAATCGGTTTTCGGAATGAAAATAAAGGGTTCCTTGATGTTGCCGTTAATCTTACGGACTCTCAGGTCATCGATCTGGTAAGCGCCCCGAATCAGCTGAATATCAATGTCTTCTACGTGGCCTGTATAGCCGCCCATGTCGGCTAGTGTTTTATTGACATACCGCAATACAAAGTAAGGCAGCAGTAAGCGGGCAATAATTAGCAGAACAACAAGTGCTAACAGGATCTTTGTGGTGCGTTTCAAAACGTTGCGTAGTTGATGTAACGTTTTGATAAACAAGCAATCTGGCTGATTGTTAACTGAGTTGAAAAGTCAATTGGGTAATCAAGGCCATCAGGATGATTGGATAATTGCGGTGTTAAACCTTTCCAACCCGTCGCTAAAGATGCCCTGATTACCCAATTCTCTTAACTTGACAATTATCGACTACCGGCCATTCGGTGAAAATTTCCGACCGTCCAGCGTAGTGTATTTAAAGTCGGTTGATCCTTCGAAACGAGCGTCATCGAAGTTAGTCCCACGTGGCAGGTGGGTATATTTAAAATCGGCGGAGCTGGTAAAGCGGGCCTGCCGAAAATCGACACTTTCGTCAAATTTTGTGTATTTGAAATCGGCATTCCGTTCAAAAACGACTTTCTGAAACGCCGAAGACTCGTCAAACTTCGTGTACTTGAAGTCGGCATATCCGCTGAAGGTCGATCCGCTGAAGTCGGCGGCATTGTTGAATTTTGCGTATTTGAACAGCGCTATTTCGCGGAAGGTATTGCCCGTAAAAATAGCTCGCTGCTGGAAATGGGAGTATTTGAACGTGGCATCGTCGTTGAAAGTAC
Source organism: Spirosoma endbachense (assembly GCF_010233585.1). NCBI lineage: Bacteria > Pseudomonadati > Bacteroidota > Cytophagia > Cytophagales > Cytophagaceae > Spirosoma > Spirosoma endbachense. Next base: position 9,915,616 of record NZ_CP045997.1, on the reverse strand, counting down.
AATTCTCGAACGTTACGGCTTCGTTAAAATCGGCATTATAAACCGTATTGTTTCTATTGATGAGCCGTCTTTCTTCCGTCTCATCGGTGTGATAAGCAAGGAATTTGCCTTTAAATGTGCAGTTTTTGAATGAGATCGGCGATTCGACAGTACTCAAAAACTCCCGCGAATCCCCTTTCCAGCTGCCTTCCCGTACTTCCTTCCGATTGGCTAAGTTGGTCAGATCGAGATCGCCGGTTATGGTTGCGTTCTGGTACGAAACGGTTTCCTTGCGGTTGATTTTGGCAATAATGTCTTTAGCATCAACGGTCGTTTGGGCCAGCGACGGGGCCAGCGCGACGACTGTGAGCAGGAGAGAGGTTACGAATGTTTTCATGATGTGATTTCCGGAGTTGTGTTTTAGTAAAGATGCAAACGCCGTTGAGAACGTTGCGTGGGTAGAGAAACTATTATTATGGCCGGTTGCACGAGGCCCGGAATGTATTTATTCTGCCCTGATTGTCTTGATTAAACCCGGTTGGCTCAATGTACTAAAAAAACAGAAACCGCCAGCTTTTGAGGAGACTGGCGGTTATTAGTTGGGAGATTTTCTGCAATCTGAACGTCGTGTAAAGGCTAGTCCAGCCACATAACTTTCTCATAGGCAATCTCATAGTCCATTTCTTCGAGTGGAATCAGTTCGGCAAAATGACCAGTTTCATCGGTTCTGACGGCGTTCCAGCAACCCGACGCATCGCGTAGCAGGAGCCGGTAACCGTATAGTGGATGCAACGTACTGCCATCGGTGCGATGGTCCCAACCCGTCTGCAGCTCAATCGCAAACGCAATCCGGTCCATAACTTCGTTCATCTGGCCAGCCAGACTATCAACACCGTCCAGTTCTTCAATCCAAAGCACTAATCCATCGGTTCCCCAATCGAAGTTAAGGGGAGTGGGCGTTAGTGTAATAATGGAAGCGTTCATACCCGTTAAGTTTTTAGTTTGTAGCAGCCTGTATGTGTCTTAGGCCGTCTTCAATAGCCTTTGCGCTGGAGATCCGTTACCGGCCGATAATTGACCACTTGTTACAACGGATTGTTCTTCGCGCCATTTGCGCAGCCAAAAGCGGTATTTTTTTCGGCCGTAGTCCATAAAGCCAGGAATTGACGTGGCATCGACTGCGAAAAGCCGGTGAGGGCGCTGCTTCATAACCCCTATGAATACAAACCGAAATTGACGGGTCGACGCCCATTCGGCCAATTCGCCATGACGAGCGTCGGCATAGCGCAGGCTGTCGATATAAAAAGCCGCCTGCCGGTCATAATCGTAGGTATAACACGATTCCAGAAACTGCGACTGCGTGCGCGCCGACGTTGTTTTTATATCGATAACCAGCGCATTCCGGCGCTTGGGACTTGTATAAACCATATCCAGTCTGGCTTTGCAGGCAACACCGGTTGTTGGTTCCGTAAAAAGTACCACCCGTTCCCGCTCCGATTGCCGGAGATAACGCCGGCAGAACGTATCCTGTTTAATGGTACGCATCAGTGTATTTAGCTGCTCCGTTTGCGCTGGCCCCAGGGTATCATGGTCGACCATATCGGGTAGCAATTGCTCCAGTACCGTGCCGACCGTTTCGGGTTCCAGCAGGTGCTGGTGAAAGGCACGACCAAATACTTTCGTCTTTTCGGGAATAAACCGCGCCGACGGAACCGACCAATAGCCCAGATGCTCTTCTTTGAGTCGAGTCAAATCAGAATTCGATACACGCATCAGAGCGCGATAATCGTCGCCGGGGCTAAGGATCGGCTGTGGGATGGTGATCAGCTGTTGAGAAATCATTCAGAGTGGTTGATTGGGTACTATAAATGAGGTGATTGAGTGATTTATGGTAAATAGCTGAGGCACGATTTACCATAAATCACTCAATCACCTCTTCAAAGGCATACTAGACTTGTCCTGCTGGCAGTAGCCGAAGGTCGGCCTCGTCAGCGTCTTCGGTTAGATTCGCGAATGGGTTATAGTAGTTCATTGCCGTCTTGATGTTGGCAATATCGGTCAGGGTTTCCTGCCGGAAGATTTTGACATCAGCCGCAAACTGCTTCAATTCGCTGGTTTTTTCGACATCGCCCATTTTGTAAGAAAATGTGGCAATGTAATAGACGCCTTTAGGCTGAATTTTAGCGTTCTCCTTCTTTTCGGCAACGGCTGTAATGACCACATCGGCCAGCGTCAGGTCGTCGTAGTAGAGTGGTTCAATGAGCCGAAAAATATTATCGACCGAGTAGCCGTGAAACAGGACAGCTGAAACACAGTTTTTATCATCGATAAAAAAGATTTCCGCCCAGTTTTTGGTGCCCATGTTCAGAATGTTGTCGGTAAAGATCCGCCAGGCAATCGGCTGAAACGTTAATGTGCGCCCTAACTTCTCGGTGCCGTTGATATTGAACACACCCTCTTTGGCATCAAATCGATACTGACGCGGGTGTCCCTCCAGATATTTATACTTATTTACGACCTCATTTGTGAGTTCATGAATCTTTTGATACGGTTTCAGGGCGTTACCGCTTTGATTTGTCTCGATTTGGCTTTTGTTTTGTGTGTTCATTAGTATTTGTTGTTTACTGTTCAAGCAGGGGGCCCATTTTGCGGTCCCTTTTGCCTTTTTAAAGGAGGTGTTTACTGGTTTAAAATTACACAGTTTTGCGTAAAAAGCAAACCCATTCTGTAAGTATTTTTAAACGTGAATAGTATCGGAAATGAGCTTGATTTGGCCTGTTTTCTGCGTGTTGGCTCCACTAATTCATTGGCGTTGCCTTTGGTTGAATTTTTACATGGATTTGTGTAAAATCTACCCTTTTCTATGACTATCCATCTTCGTTTGCAGCAACTGATCGATACGCTTGATATCAGCGTACTTGAATTTGCCCGGCAGTTGGGCGAGCATCGGGGCGAAAAAGTTTATCATATTTTGCACGGCCGCCTGAAACCACGCTTCGATACGCTCGAAAAAATTCTGGTTGCCTATCCTCAGGTTAACGGCGACTGGCTGTTGAGGGGAGAAGGCATGATGTTTAAAACCCTTAATTCACCATCGGCAGCCATTACAACCGAAGAGCGATTGAGAAACGTGGAGTTTTTACTTTTTCAGCTTAATGAACGCATGGCGTTACTGCAGCAGACAAACGACCAATTGATGACCGAACTGTTAGCCCTGAAAAAAACGACCGACAGCCGGCTTTAAAACTAACGAATGGCCGTAGCATTTTCGGCCGCCCGTTTCGCCTGACTAAACAACCCAATGCCATTTCGGGTTATATGTTGAAAAAACACGCAACGTTATGGCAACGACATCACCATTCGATCCCGATAAAGTTGACCCCGAATTCTATTCGCACGACCCTAACCAGCATGGCGACTCTGATTATGGTCGCGAATCGGAAGGCGTCGGTACAAATGCCTACAAAGACTCAACGTCGGGTATGGACATGGATACCGAAAATATGGAAATCACCCACAATACGCGCGAGGCTAATCTTGGTGTAGGCCGTGTGGGTGAACCAAAAGGCGATAAATACGGCACCACAGAAGAGTGGGACGTAGAGCCTGAACTGATTAACGATCCGAAGCAGCCCGAAAGTAAAATGATAAGCGACGAAGCGGCTGACAAACTCAGCAAGGTGGCCGAAAATCCATCGGATGATGCACTATTTCACCGGGCCGATGCCACATACCTCGAAGAAGGCGATAACCCGAATGAGGGCTATGATCCGCACAATGTTGGCTATGATGGCAAAGACAAGTCGAATTCACAATAAGCTGTATAGTACAATTAGTACAATGATTCAACCAATGGAGCGATCGGTTATTGACCGATCGCTCTTTTTATTGATGGGGTAAATGGTTATATCACCGTTATGAACAGAATTCTTTTGTAAACTTGCTTTTCAATTAAAAAGTCGCCGGGTAAATTGCCCGCTCCACAGTCTTGCTTATCGAAACCCGTGCCTATGCCCGGGCGGGCCTGCTTGGCAACCCGTCTGATGGCTTTTTTGGCAAAACTATTGCCATTACCGTTCGCAACTTCGGTGCGTCCGTAACGCTTTATCCATCGCCGGAGCTGACAATTGAAGCGCAACCGCAGGATACGAACGTTTTCCGAAGCCTTCATCACCTGCGCGATGCCGTTAGTACGCTCGGCTATCATGGCGGTGTTCCTCTGTTGAAAGCAGCCATCAAAAAATTCGCTGAATATTGCGAAAGCGAACAGATCCGGTTGCCGAATCAGAATTTTTCGATTCGCTATAGCACGTCTATTCCACGACAGGTTGGCCTTTCTGGTTCCAGTGCCATTATCGTTGCTACGTTTCGGGCGTTGATGCAGTTCTATAATGTCGAGATTCCGTTGCCGATTCTGCCTAATCTGGTACTGGCAACTGAAGCTGACGAACTGGGTATTACCGCTGGCTTGCAGGATCGTGTTATTCAGTGTTATGAGGGTTGTGTTTACATGGATTTTGATCGGGAAACGATGGAGCGCCAGGGCCACGGCCAATACGAACCGATCGATCCGCACCAGTTGCCTAAGCTGTACATCGCCTACAACACCGATCTCGGTAAACAATCGGGGCGGGTTCATAACGATGTGCGGTCGCGGTGGTTGAAGGGAGAGCCTCTTGTCGTAGAAACGATGAGCTCTATTGCCGATGTTGCCCGCCAGGGCCGGGAGTCCTTACTGGGGCAGGATATCAAATCATTAAACGAGCTGGTAAACCGTAACTTCGACCTGCGCGCCCAGATCTATACGATCAGCGACAGCAACCGGAGTCTGATCGAAACAGCACGAGCCTGCGGTGCTTCGGCTTCCTTTACGGGTTCGGGTGGTTCTATTATCGGCCTCTACCGCGACGATGCCATGCTCAACCGACTCTTTATCGAACTCAGAAAAGTAAATGCCCGCGTTATAAAGCCTTATGTAGTTTAATTGCAAGTGACTGAATGAGTGAGTGACTGAATGATTGAATAATACCAGGCGTCAGCTATTCAGTCACTCACTCAGTTACTCAGTCAGTCACTCACTCAGTCAAAAATGATAAAGAAAGCCGTTATCCCCGCTGCCGGACTTGGAACCCGGTTTCTACCTGCCACCAAGGCTCAACCTAAAGAAATGCTGCCGATCATCGACCGACCTACGATTCAGTATGTTGTTCAGGAGGCTGTCGATTCGGGTATCGAAGATATTCTGATTATTACCGGGAAAGGCAAACGCGCCATTGAAGACCATTTCGATCGCAACTTTGAACTTGAAACCCGGCTTGAAGAAAAAGAAGATCAGTTGCTGCTGGACGAGATGCGTCGGTTGTCAGACATGGCCAATCTCCATTATGTTCGTCAGCGCGAACTGAATGGCCTTGGCGATGCCATTCGGTATGCCAAGCATCATGTCGGTAACGAACCGTTTGCCGTTCTGCTGGGCGATACCATTATGGACTCGGTGATTCCGGTTACGCAGCAGTTGATCGATACGTATGCGCAATATGGCGGATCGGTAATTGCCGTTGAAGAAGTGCCCCACGATAAGGTTAATCGCTATGGTATTGTTGGCGGCAAGCCGTTGAATAACCGGATTCTGGAGCTGACAACGCTCGTAGAAAAACCAGCGATCAATGAAGCGCCTTCGAATCTGGCTATTGCTGGTCGTTATGTACTGACACCGGAGATTTTTACCATGCTGGAGCAGACTCCAGTTGGAAAAAACAACGAAATTCAACTGACCGATGCGCTTCTATTGTTGCTTAAACGCGAGAATCTCTATGCGCATCGGATCGAAGGAAAACGCCACGACATCGGTAATAAGCTCGATTTTCTGAAAACAACCGTTGAGTTTGCGCTCAAGCGGCCAGAGTTCGCCGATAAGTTTCGGGCATTTCTGAAGGAGATTGTTGGTAACGATTGAGGTATTTTTTTACGGCAAGCGCCTTTTGGTATACAGCGGTATGTCACGACAGATTGTCGTTGTTTTTTCGTTAATAGTGTGTTTCAGTAAAATTCAATCAATTCATTTATCATGAACTACCTGCGCTTATCTGCGGGCCTGCTGGCCCTCGCGCTAACCTTTAACATACAGGCCGAAAATCTTCCGGGAAAGGGGAAGTGGGAAACGCTTTTTGATGGCAAGGATCTTAAAGGATGGCACACGTATCTGAAATCAGGTCAGCCTGTTTCTGACAAGTGGGGTATTGACGATGGCGCTATTCACCTGAAAGAAGGGGGTGCCGGAGATCTCGTAACGGACAAAGAATACGGCGATTTTGAACTGGAAATAGAGTGGAAAATTGCCGAAGGCGGCAACAGTGGCATTATTTTCCACGTTCACGAAGATCCTCAGTTTAAGGCTACCTACCAGACTGGCCCCGAAATGCAGGTTCTGGACAACGAACGTCATCCAGATGCCAAACAAGGCCGCGACGGTAACCGGACGGCTGGTTCGCTTTATGACCTCCAGAAGCCAGTTACGCCTGGTGCTGCCAAACCCGCTGGCGAGTGGAACAAAGCCCGATTGGTTATCCATAACGGAAAAGCCGAACAATATCTGAACGGCAAAAAAACAGCCGAATACGCTACCAGCGGCCCGGAATGGGACAAAATGGTATCAGAAAGCAAGTTTAAAGGATGGCCGGGCTTTGGTAAATATTCTACCGGCCATATTGCCCTACAGGATCACGGCAATAAGGTTTGGTACCGCAACATCCGGATTCGCGAATTATAATTATTGCAGAAAGGCAATACCTTGCGTTTCTGCAACTAAATCCTAAACCACTATGACCACCCGCCGAACGGCCTTGAAAACCCTGACTGGTAGCGCACTGGCGCTGTCGTTGACCGATTCTTTAGCTACTTCTATGACTCAATCCGACGCTGCGGCTCCCATGCTGAAGGGCCGTATCAACCACTCGGTTTGCCGGTGGTGTTATAGCAAAATTCCGCTGGATGATCTTTGCAAAGCGGCTAAAGAGATGGGGATCACATCCATCGACCTGACCGGACCAAATGAATGGCCTGTCTTGAAAAAACACGGCCTGACATCGGCGTTGCCGCAGGGAGCAGGAAAGGGTATTCCTGATGGATTTAACGACCCTAAGTTCCACGACGAGCTGGTTGCCAGTTATGAGGCTATTTTTCCCAAGCTTAAAGAGGCTGGCTTAAACACCGTCATCTGTTTTTCAGGAAATCGCCGGGGCATGAGCAACGAACAGGGCCTCGAAAACTGCGCGGTAGGCCTGAAACGCCTGATGCCAAGCGCTGAGAAACATGGTATTACCATGATCATGGAATTACTCAACAGTAAAGTCGATCACAAAGATTACATGTGTGATCATACGGCCTGGGGGGTAGATCTGTGTAAACGCGTCGGTTCCGATAACTTCAAGCTGCTATATGATATTTACCATATGCAGATCATGGAGGGCGACATCATTCGCACCATCCGCGAGCATAGCAAATACATTGGTCATTATCATACGGGCGGCAATCCTGGCCGGAATGAGATCGATGAAACGCAGGAGCTTTACTATCCGGCAATTATGAAGGCAATCGTAGATACAGGCTTCAAGGGCTATGTGGCCCAGGAGTTTATCCCGAAACGCGATCCCCTAACGAGCCTGAAAGAGGCCGTTCTGCTGTGTGATGTGTAGCGAGTAACTACGTAACGAGTTAATCTGGTAAAGATAGGGTTGGGTAAATGGGCCAAAAATCAGGAACCATTTACCCAATTCCTTTATTTACCCAACTATCTACTAACTGATTATCTGATTTGGAACCCGTCGATAGCCATTTGTTTCTGATTGTCGGAGCCGCTTTGTTTGCCATTGGACTCGCCGTTGTGCTGCTCAAGCGACACGCTATTGTCGTGCTGATGGGTATCGAACTGATGCTTAATGCCGTCAATATCAATTTGGTTGCCTTCAGTCAGTATGACCCCGACCGGTTGCAGGGGCAGATGCTAAGCCTGTTTGTCATGGTAGTGGCAGCTGCCGAATCGGCAGTGGCACTGGCAATCGTGTTGCAGGTTTATCGGCATTTCCGCACGGCTCAGCTCGATGAGTTGAATGAAATGAAGAACTAGGACGTTGGATAAGCACTATTGGACGAACAAGCGAACGCCCATAGTCAACGATCCAATAGCGCTATACATGAATTCTTTATTTGAACCGATTATCGATGGTATTCTGGCTGAAGGCTACGGCATCGTCGATAATTTTTTGACGGCAAACGAAGTATCGGCCCTGGCGAAACGACTCCGTGTGCGCCGGGAAGCTGGCCAATTCAAAGCGGCTGGTATCGGAAATCAACAGAGAACGGTTGAAAATACGATCCGGGGCGACGAGATTCTGTGGCTCGAAGAAGCTTCGGCTACACCCGAAGAAACCATGTTTCTCCAGCGTATCGGCGAGTTTGTGGAGTATGTAAATCGTACCTGTTACCTTGGTCTGCGCGATTACGAATTCCATTATGCACTCTATCCTCCCGGCACTTTCTACAAGCGCCACCTTGACCAGTTTCGGAGCGATTCGCGCCGACGACTCTCTGTAATCTGCTACCTGAATACCGACTGGCAGGAAACAGACGGTGGGCAACTGGCTTTATTTCTCCCTGAATCAGATGGCTCTACCGGGCACGAACTAACCATTCAGCCCATTGGCGGTAGGCTGGTCTGTTTTGAAAGCGGTCGGCTCGAACACGAGGTGCGGCCTGCCGGTCGCGAGCGGCTAAGCGTAACGGGTTGGTTGAAAACGGCCTAGTACCCGCTACGATTCTAGCTTCATCGCTTGAGCATTTTGATCAGAAAAGAAGGTACGAACCGCCCCATTCGCCGAATCGATAAAGGAATTGTAAAGCGTTTGGGATACCCTTCATTATCATAGGCTAAAGTCTGGTCGAAGTATTTATTATCAATTGTCTGACCAGTTGCGATATTGGTAATTTTGCGAATGTAGAGTTTGTCAATCGTAGCGTCGGAGCGTAAAGGGGTGTAATACACGCAGTTTTCGAAGAAATAATGGGTTACCTGGCTATGGCGGGATGAGCCGGGCGTCAGGATTTTCTCACCTCCGTGTAATAGATTGGCTGACCAGATGATCGCCTTCCCCTTGGGCATATTCAGCGTCTCTTTTTTCAGGCCATGCGCCTGAATAATTTCGTCCAGCCGTTCTTCGTATTTTTTGTATGTACCACCATAAATCTCTTCTACCGTCTGCGCTTCCGAGCCCTTCAAGCCCATATCAATCAAATCGTAGAAGGGTAATTTGTGGCTGCCAGGGTAATAATGAAGTGGTCCATTATCAGGACGTACATCTTCCAGAGCGACCCAAACACCACACATAAAGCGTTGTGGAATGGAGTTGAAGTGAATCGAATCGGAGTGGGTGCGCTGCTGGGTTCCAACCGGGAAATTGAGTGTCTGGAATGGAATTGGCTCGCGACGATAGAGTACGCGGAGCATCTCCATAATTTTAGGTGCCGTAGCAATGGTTCGAACGGCCGAAACCGTCTTCCAGGCATCCTGTTTCCGAAGTTCGTTGCCGTAGAGCGGTTCAACTTCCCGGCGGGCGTCATCGAGCACCGATTCCTCAATTTCCGGATCAAAAATCAGATACCCGTCTTCGGCATACCGGCGAATCTGTTCGGCAAGTACAGGGTCAAGATTGACTTGTTGTAATTCTCTGTTGAAAAAAGGCGATTCAACCCAGGGAAGGTTAATGGTTTGGGCAGTAGTCATAATAAGGTAGGTATGGCTTTTTTTTTACAAATATGCCTAAAAAGCTAATATGGTTTACAGGGATAGTAATTTGCTTCCCCACAGTATAATGGGGATATTTGCGGCCAATTCTGACCAATAACGAATGCCTGACGACGCTCCCCAACTAATTTCCCTGCTGATGATTGCCTTACTGGGGCTCCCCTTCGCCGGATTTCTGGCATTGACGGGCCTAAGCCGACTGGTTTCGGGTAAGCTGGCAATTCTGTCGACAGGGGTTGGCCTGGTAGTGTCGGTGTTCCTGGCGGCAACAATGCCCGAACAGGCTGTTACGATCCGAACCGACTGGGCAACGGTGTCAGGCGTATCGTTTGGTGTTAGTTTCCGGCTGGATGTGCTCACTGGGATTATGCTCGTATTAGTCCATTTTGTGGCTTTACTCGTCCAGATTTATTCGCTCTCCTACCTGCACGATGAACCGAAGTTATCCCGCTATTTCGCTTACCTGCAATTATTTGTCGGGGCTATGCTGGGAATTGTCCTGTCCGGTAACCTCCTGGTAATGTATGCCTTCTGGGAACTGGTTGGTCTGGCTTCTTACCTGCTGATTGGCTTTTATGCCGAGCGCCCTGCCGCATCAAAAGCGGCTAAAAAGGCTTTTTTGATGAACCGTGTTGGCGACATCGGTTTTTTGCTCGGTATTTTCCTGACGTACTATTACTTCGATACGCTTGAATTTAATGCTTTACTGGCCAATGGTATTCAGGCCATTCCACCAACAGCTATCGGTTTATGCCTGTTTATGGGTTGTGTTGGAAAATCGGCCCAATTCCCGCTATTGACCTGGTTGCCCGATGCCATGGAAGGACCGACACCCGTATCGGCTCTATTGCATGCTGCCACGATGGTTGCGGCTGGTATTTTTCTGCTGGCCCGAATTCATCCGCTGCTGTCACCGGATGCTCTGGTCGTCATTGCATTCATTGGCACCCTAACAACCATTTGGGGTGGCTATTCAGCTGTTTTTCAAACCGACATCAAAAAAGTACTGGCCTTCTCGACGGTCTCGCAGCTGGGGCTGATGGTTGCTGGTATGGGTACCGACAATGTTGGAGGAGCCATGTTCCACTTGCTGACTCATGCGTTTTTTAAAGCCGGTTTATTCCTGAGCGCTGGCGCTGTGATTCACGCAGTCAACACGCAGGATATGCGTCAGATGGGTGGCTTGCGGAAGGCAATTCCAACAACATTCATTGCCTACACGGTTTGTGCGGCCGCTCTGGCTGGATTGCCTTTCTTTGCCGGATTTTTATCGAAAGAGGCTATCCTGGGCGGGGCTTTTTGGTGGGCTGGTGTACAGACCAATGGGCTGGCTTATCTGGTGCCGGTACTTTTGGTAGGATCTTCTGGTTTGACCTCCTTGTATATGGCTCGCCAGTGGCGACTGATTTTTTTCGGCGAATACCAGAACAAGTCCGAGCCAATGGCACACGTTCATGAACCAGACTGGCTCATGCGGGGGCCAGTGGTGATTCTGGCAGTGTTGTCAGTATGGTTCTGGTTTGCCATAAATCCGTTATCGGGGCATTCGAGCTGGTTTTTCCGGTTAGTGCCCGTAGCAGAAGAAGTGGCCAGTTGGTGGCTGGCTCCGGTTTCCATCGGTCTTGTACTGGCAGGCGGCTGGTTTGGCTTTCAGATGCGTGAACCCAGTTATACCCGAAGCTATGTGCGTCTTTCGCTTAAGTATGGCTTTTTAGATACGGTTTACCAATACTTCGTTATTAGGCCAATACACAAACTGGCCCTGCTTCTCAACCGCACCGATCAGCGCGTGGTCGATGGGGTCGTGAACGGTGCGGGCGTAACAACGGTGGTTCTGGCACAAATTACGCATGTTGTTGATCGTTTTGGGGTAGATGGCTTTGTGAACGGTGCTGCCTGGTTGGCCGGTCAGGCCGGACGATTAACCCGTTCCGTTCAGAACGGTCGTGTGCAGTCGTACATTACGGCAGCTGTAGTGGGCCTGCTGGTGTTGCTTTGGTGGATTTTGTAACACGGGTGAAAACCCGCGATTTAGGTCAATGACTGCGGATTCGAATCCGCGCTACGTATGGTTCTTTCGTTACTTATTTTTCTGCCGTTGGTTGGGTCTTTACTGGTCGCATTGCTGCCCGAGAGTCAACGAACACAATTTCGGTTGATTGCCCTGATCGTTACACTGGCTAATCTGGTGCTGGCGGGCTTTGCTTATTCGCTTTTCGACACAACGATAGCGGGCTATCAATTACTGGAAAAAGCGGACTGGATTACCCTGCCGCTTGGCAACTTAGGTATTGCATCCATCGACTACTTGGTTGGTGTCGATGGATTTAGCCTGCCATTAGTTATTCTGTCGGCAGTGGTTATGGTTATTGGTGTGGTGGCATCCTGGAACATGACGAACCGCCTGAGAGCCTATTATTCGCTCTATCTATTGCTGACCGGCACCATCATGGGCTGTTTTGTGTCGCTTGATTTCTTCCTGTTTTTCCTGTTTTTCGAATTTATGCTCCTGCCGATGTATTTTCTCATTGGCCTGTGGGGCGGACCGCGCCGGGAGTATGCATCCATCAAGTTTTTCCTCTATACACTGCTCGGGTCATTGTTGATCTTACTGGTCATGATCGGCCTGTATCTGTCGGTTATGGACCCTATTAGTACAGCAGTTGCCGCCGGGCTGATTCCTGATTCATTGACCGTTACTGATGATACCATCCGGATGATTCAGACCTATCTCCAGAATGGCCAATTGAATCCGGGCCAGATCGTCCATACATTCGATATGCGTTTTCTGGCCGATGGGGGCAATTATCTGCCAGACGCGTTTCTAAATCCGACTTCTGAGCCAATCGTGATGGGAATTCCGGCCCGTATGCTGGCATTCTGGGCGGTGTTTATCGGTTTTGCGATCAAATTGCCTATCGTTCCTCTGCATACGTGGTTACCGGATGCCCACGTAGAAGCTCCTACGCCCGTATCGGTTGTGCTGGCTGGGGTCTTGCTTAAAATAGGCGGTTATGGTTTCCTGCGTATTGCCTGGAATTTCTTTCCCGATGGGGCGGCTGAATATGCGCAGACACTCGCCATGTTGGGTACGCTATCAATCGTCTATGGTGGATTAAATGCGCTGGCACAGACCGATGTCAAGAAGTTAATTGCTTACTCATCGGTGTCGCACATGGGATTTGTATTGCTGGGTGTGGCCTCGTTAACGGCTGAAGGCATTAATGGTGCTATTTATCAGATGGTGAGCCACGGAATTTTATCGGCTATGCTCTTTCTGATCGCAGGCGTTTTATATGACCGTACCCACGATCGCCGGATCGATTCGTACCGGGGGCTGATGCAGCCTATGCCGCAGTACACGACCCTGACGGCAGTGGCTTTTTTCGGATCGCTGGGTTTGCCGGGATTTTCGGGATTTGTCGGTGAACTGTTTACGCTGATGGGCAGCTTCCAGTCTGAGTGGTTACCTGGCTGGCTTACCGCTGTTGCGACCACTGGTATTTTACTGGCCGCTGCATATTTTCTCTGGACACTCCAGCGTATGTTCTTTGGTCAGACCTGGGTGCGTCCCTTTGAGGGCCAGCAGGGTATGTCAACCGTGCTGACCGACCTGACTGCACGCGAAAAACTCCTGCTTATTCCGCTGGGCCTGATGGCGTTAATTTTGGGCTTATTCCCGAATCTGGTCTTTAATCTAAGCGGTGCAACAGTGGCACAATGGCTTGTAAGATTCGCGGTAGAATAGGATATGTGACAGAAAAAGCCAGTCGGCTTATTACTTGTCGGCATTGTAATCGGCCATTAGATCAATAAAAGCGAGACTAATTTCCCTCAGATGCGGATTCGCACACTTGACAATGACAGCACAATGATAGGTTAGTTGTTTTGTCGTATCGAAAAAAGCATCGTCGATCCGCACATAACCATTGGCCGCAAAGTGATCGTACCAGCGGTTGAATTTCCTCCAGCGGGCTTCGTGTTTCCGGTCAGCTGTGTCGCAAATGAAAATTGTGATTGTCAGGCTGCTTTTTTGATAAAAGTCGTTAATAATAGCAGCCACTGTTGGCGCAATAAGCGAGTCAAGCGGAGGGCGTCGGTTAGTCGGATTATCAGCGACTTTGATAACCAGCACAACGATTTCGTCGGCTAATACAAACCCCTCACCAAACAGATAGGGTGTGTTGGTTTAAACTGGACCTCATAGATAATGTTTTGTAGGGTAGCGAAGAAATAAATGTTTTGACTACCTCCCGCAAAATTAAAATTATAGCTGGACGATGGGCGTTCCTCTTCGCTCATTTTCTTCTCTAAGTTTGGCAACAGCTGCCTGAATCATTGGGTCGGTATGGAAGTTTTCAACGATGTCTTTTTCAGCCTGCCGTTTATCAGCAATGAGCCGTTCTATAATCGCTACGGCTCGCTCATGTGCTGTTTGTGCCGTTGTTGATTGATCTTGAGTTTTCATCTGCATAAGTTGATTATCAGGTGAAATTACGCTTAATAATGCAAAAACGGTTGATTGCCCGGCTTCGCTTAACGTCCATACTTTCTCTTCCGCGCTACTTGCCAGACTGCACCGACTAATCCAACCAATGCCAATGGGCCGAGTAAATTGAGGGCCTGCCAGCCAGTGCGGTTGGCATTAACGCGAATTTTGTCTAACGGACGGAGCATGACGGTGTGTGCACGGGCGGCAATAACACCATTCGGATCAACCAGGTAATCAATCGCGTTAAGGACAAAATCTTTGTTGGCAAATGTGTTGCGGGTGAACCTGTCGAAACCTAACGGATAAGGCGCATTCCGCTTAAAATCAACATCGTTGACAATCATGTCGCCATCTGAGCAGACCAGCACCCGAGAGGGTACACCGACCGCCTGGAAACCATTGGCACGCGCATCGCCCGGTAGAATCCGGTTCGTAAACAACGATTGGAATTTTCCTTCGAGCAAACAGCCAATGATCCGAACACCGTCGTTATAGGTCTTCGGATCGGGCTGTTGACGAGCTTCGTTGTACGAGATTAAAGCAGGCGCTTTCAGAATTTTGGTGTACTGGGATGTCAGCAGGAGCGGAATTTTTTGAATACCTGCCGATTGCACGGTGTCGAGTGTGCTGATAAATCGACCGAGCACAGCATCGAGATTGCGTACGATCGGGTTGCCGCTCGTGCCAAAATTGTTGAGCAGCGGATAGAATCGCCAGGGAACCAGCTGAACATTAGGTTTGTCACCAATATTGCCGACATTGAGCGGAATGGGAGCACAGTAAAAATCTTTCACAACGTCGCGGTTAACGCGAACACCCCACCGAAAAAACAGGTCATCGAGGCCGAGGTTAATCGGTTGAGCATAAGTGCCTTCGTTGTTTACGCTGTCTACGCGTTGTCCATCCACGAAAAACAAAGCCCGACCACCTTTCACGACAAACTGATCGAGTTTAAAGATTTCGTCTTCCGAAAAAGGCCGATCGGGTTTCGGAACCAGCACCGCGTCCAGTCCCGCAATGGGGCCTGGTTTAGTCATATCGATGAAAAACAGGTCGTAGTTTTCCTGGACAGAAGCCAGCAAATCAGCGAAACGTGAGGGCGGAACCTGCGTATGCCCGTAAAGTAGCCCAACGCTTCGCCGGTTGCCTTCTGTCTGGGTTAGTTTTCGAATCGCGGTAGCCAGCTGAAACTCAACACCTTCATACGACTGATTCAACTGCTCTTCTTTAGAGGCCGTTTTGTTTCCTTTCAGCAACAGCACCCCGGCTTCTTTTCCTTTATAGGAGACAACGACGCCCGGAAATACCAGTTTTTCGGTACGCTTTCCACCTTCATTAGCCACCAGATTGGTTGGTAACAGGCCCCGTTGCTGGAGCTTGTCAATCAGTTTATTCTTTTCTTCGACGCTGATCATGCCGTCTGGGTCGATGAATCGATAGGTGATCTTTTTTGCGGCTTCAGCCTGAAATTCGTCGAGCGTTTCGCGAACCGCATTTTCGAGCCGTTTGAAGGCAGGAGGAAGATCGCCGGTCAGGTAAACGTCTACATGAACGTCGTCGGGCAGGTTAGCCAGCAGGGTTTGGGTCGCAGTAGATAAGGTGTATCGTTTTTCCTGCGTCAGATCAAGCCGGAAAAAGACAAATGCCGATAAGGTATTAATGGCAACGAGGGCCGCAATACTAAGAAGTGTACGCAAAGAAGCGGATTTCATACTGGACTATAACGAGCAACCGGGCTTATAAAGTCTTTTGGTGAGAAATGCCCGGTCTTACTGGATTTAATTCAATCGGTGAACAGGAATCGTCCGCAGGATTTCCTGGGCGTCCGTTTGGGCAACGGTGGGGCTTTCAAGCGCTGTTGGTTCAATTCCCAATTCCTTCATGAGCCGATACTGTCGGGCTTCCAGAAAAGTCAGACGCGACACTACTTGATTCAGGCGGGTTGTCTGCTCTTCCTGTTTGGCCTGCAAGAGAGCAACCTTACGTTCCAATTCATCAATGCGCTCGTGATCAGTCATAGTGGGTTGTTATTTACGGTCAATTTTACGTGAATTTGGCCAGAAAATGAAGTCTTTGTATTTATTTTTCAAACCCAACGCAACCCTTTTTTCAACCGTTCCGTATTGACGACTGAACCGGTTCAACTGTTCTATTTCTCATCTTATAACACAGTTGATACAATGAAATCATCCGTTTACAGTAGTCGCCTGTTGGCCCTAACGGCTTTAGTGGTAGTTGCCTTGTTTGGTTGTAGCAAAGACGACAACACCCCTGCTACCGAGCCTGATCTGGGATTGGGAACAACTACACTCGGCAAGGTACTAACCGGTGAAGGAGGTAAAACGCTCTATTTCTTTGCTGCAGATGCTGCCGGTGACGCTAATTGCTCGGGAGCCTGTAAGGATAACTGGCCCGTGTATTATAAAGAAACGCCTACACTGGCCAGTGGACTGAAAGCTACTGACTTTGCAACGATTACCCGTGCCGATGGGGCCAAACAAACAACCTTCAAAGGCTGGCCACTTTATTATTTTAAAAATGATGCCAAAGCAGGCGATGTTGCCGGTGAGAATGTTGGAAACGTCTGGATGGTAGCCAAAACTAATTATACCGTCATGCTTGCCTCACGGCAGCTGGTCGGAAGTGATGGCAAAAGTTATACATTTGATACAAAAGAAGGTACGGGAAATTCGCTGTTTTTGACTGACAGTCTTGGCCGTACACTCTATGCATTTGCCAGTGATAAAAAGAACGTAAACAAATATACCAAGGCCGATTTGAGCAATAATGCTACCTGGCCCATATTTGAAACGTCGGCTACGATTGGCGAAATTCCTTCGGCACTCGCAAAGACTGATTTTACGACTATAACTTCTTATGGAAAAACACAACTGACCTATAAGGGCTGGCCCCTCTATTATTTTGGTGCCGACCAGGGTCAGCGAGGCAGTACAAAAGGAGTAAGTTTTCCAAAGCCTGGCGTTTGGCCAGTAGTGAATGCAACATCACCTGTAGCGCCGAATAGTTGATTGTTGCCTTAGTTTGGGTTCTCGGATAGTACCATACCGTAAACCCAAAACCGCTTCGGCGGCCCGGCGTAAACCCAAAATGTAAGCTTAAACTTTGTCCAACGCGTCGAACATACCTGCACTGCCCGAACTGCTGGCTGGTTGCCTCCGCAACCACCGGCGCAGTCAGGAATTGCTTTACCGGCAATTCTATGGCTATGCTATGAGCGTTTGCCTGAGGTATGCGCCCACTCGTGAAGGAGCGTTGGAGGTATTGAACGATGGTTTTTTGAAAGTATTTACTCGATTGGATCAGTATGAACCGACTCAGCCTTTTAAAGGCTGGTTACGACGCATATTGATTAATACTGCGGTAGATCACTACCGGCAGGAAGTGCGACATTTTTACCATGAAGACGTTGATCAGGCCGATCAAATTGCCGTGACGGACTCGTCGGATGCATATAGTCAGCTGGCTCATGAAGAATTGATGAGCCTGATTCAGCGGTTGTCGCCCGCTTACCGATTAGTATTTAATTTATATGTGATCGACGGATTTACGCATGACGAAATTGCTGCTCAGCTTGGTATCTCAGTCGGCGCTTCGAAGTCAAATCTGGCACGAGCACGGGAGAATCTACGCCAATTATTGAAGCACTTTAATTACGATGAGTATGCAAGAGCTAACCGATGACCAATTGGACGGACTCTTCAGAAAATCGACTGAAGAGTCCGATACCCCTTATGATCCAGCGGCCTGGGAGGCCATGAAGGATAAACTAGATGATCGCGACCGGGCCACTTTATGGAAAAAATGGTTGCCCTGGGGATTGCCTCTTCTGCTGTTATTATTGATGAGTGGAGTGTGGTATGTTTACCAGAAAGATCGCCCTGGCGGTGGGAAATCTGTTGCAGAACGTGTTGCGAAACGCAATACAGCTCCAACGCTTAATCCGAAGCAAACCCCGCAGACCGATGCCGCCCAATCAGCAGATGACGAATCTGTGGTAATAAAGCCGGAAGGAGCAGAAGCGTCTTCTACAGTCGCCGGTTCAACACCGAGAGTGGCAGCAGAAAAGGCAGCTTCTGAACGGACCAGCCCTGCTGTAAGGGCCGACAAACCAGCATCAGCGTTAAGTATAAATACTGGCGCTGATGCAACAAAAGACCCGGTAACATCGTATAGAGACAAAACGAATACGGAGAATTCAAATCCAGTAGCACGAGTTGTCGCGACACGTTCATCCCGTTTAGTCGCCCGGAATAATCGTCGTTCCGGGTCGCTTGGTAAGAAAGAGAAAGCCGTGTCGACGCGATCGGGCAATAAACCTATCGCTTTAGCTAAACGCGATTTTTTCCCTGCGTCAACGTCTGTATATGTCGTAAATTCTACCGGTTCATTACGTAAGCAAAGGGCAAAGAACGGTGGCGAAATGATACCGTTTGATGGTTCGAATAGTACGGTAAACACGCCGGCTGCAACGGCAACTGAAATCAGTGAGAATACGCCAGTAACATTGCCTTCATTAGCTGAATTGACAATTCGGCCGTGGCAATTGATGAAGCTGCCAGGATTGGCAAACCGGGAAATTACTCAACCAGAAAAATCGGAGCCGCTGGCTATGCCTCAAGTAACACCGGTATCGTCGCGAGGGCTAAGTGTTCGGGTGGCGGTTGCTCCTGACCTGAGTTCCATTGGTTTACAGAACTTTTCCCGGCCGGGTACTAATGTTGGTGTCATGCTGGAGTATCGCCAGTCACCGCGCTGGAGCGTTCAGGCAGGCGTAATCCGAAGTACCAAAGTTTACAAGGCAACCTCGTCACAGTATGATGCCGATGCAGAGTACTGGGTAAAGTTTCCGGCGAAACCAGGTGGTATCATTGGGCAATGTAACATGCTTGATATTCCGGTTAATGTCCGGTATGACATTGCTCTGCGCCCTCGGTTGGATAATCGATTGCAGCCAAGTCGTTGGTTTATAAGTGGTGGAGTAACATCGTACATTATGTTGAAGGAGGATTATACGTATGAAAATTATCCCCCCCATACCTATGGGGCTCCGTCGCAGTGGAGTACCAATTCTGGCGGCTATGGGTTTAGCCAACTAAACCTGTCGGCGGGTTATGAACGGGCCGTGAGTCGGCGGCTGTCATGGCAGGTAGAGCCATTTATGAAAGTTCCTCTGAAGGGAGTTGGTTTTTTTAAGATTGATCTGTTAAGTACCGGAGCGTTCCTATCCTTGCGGTACAAGCTTTAAATTTTTCCAGGCAGTAAACGAGTACAAGTAATCGTATCAAACGTCATTCAGTGTAGCTACATTAAACAACCTACAAACAGATGAATAGCAATCCAACGACCGACCAAATGAAGCGTGGTGAATTTTTGCGGAGCCTTGGTATGAGCAGCGCAGCTCTAATGGCTTTCTATTGTATGGGTACGGGACTGACAGCCTGTTCCAGCAAGAGCGATGATCCATCACCGACTCCGGGTACGCCCACAACAAGTTCGGGTTTAACGGGTAACGCCGAAACAGCAAAAGGTGCAATTAACTTTACGGTTGATTTGACAAACGCTGATTTTGCCAAGCTCAAAACGGTAGGTGAGTTTGTGAAAGTGGGTAATGTGTTGATTGCCAATACTAAAGGGGGCAAGTATGTAACTATACAAAGAGATTGTACGCATGAGCACCAGGATCTGGTTTCGTACCAACTGGCATCTGATAATTTTTATTGTAATGCTCATGGATCAACGTATGCTACAGACGGAAGTGTAACCGTAGCTATAATTTCTGGCCAGGCTGCTATGAAATTATACAAAACGACACTCAGTGCTGACGGTAACAAATTGACCGTTACGGCTTAACTACAAATTCCCGTTCAATGAAATACATTTTTGTTGCCGTACTCCTATCGTTCGGGATTGGCTCGCTGCAAGCTCAGGATTCGACGGCGGTGAAGACGCGTGTAGCTGTCGATACATTGTCGCCCAAAGATAATAACGCTGCCGATGCGCTACTGGCGGGATTGGCCGATTCAACTGATGCCCAGCCGTTGCTGCCCCGAAAAATGATATTTACGCAGCGGGTATTCTGGGGGCCCAAAGGGTTGTTGAGAGCCATGAATGTGGCCCCTCTAACGCCCGAAGGCCGTGCTAAAGAACTGAAAGTTCGGCGGACGATGCTGATAACGCACCAGATCGGAGGTTTTGTTACATTGGCCGGGTTTATAGCCCAGGGTCTACTGGGTGCAAAGCTCTACAATGCGAAAGGACAGGAGTACGTCGATACAAAAAAGTGGCATGAGCGCTCGGCTACATTTATCAACATTGCGTATGGTACCACCCTGGTTTTATCCCTGACGGCACCGCCCCCGGTAGTAGGAACCAAAAAAGGGTTTACCTCGATCAAACTGCATAAATACCTGGCCATTGTTCACCTGACGGGTATGGTTGCAACAAATATACTGGCCCATATGATTGAGGATCATCCTGATCTGAAACCCTATCACCGGGCGGCTGCTTACGGAACTTTTGGCGCTTATGCTGCTTCAATTGTATCACTTACATTTTGATTTCGGTACTTGGTGAGCAGGTGAATGGGTAACTGGGTAGTTGTCGGAACGAGAGGCTATACATACCTTTTACACCACAATTACCCACTTCCTTACGTTCTCCATTGCTATTTCCCTTAATTACCAATCCCCTACAATTATGAACTATCCAATTACTCGTGGCTATTGGCTAGCCATACTGATTCTCTGCGCCTTTGTGAGTCCAATGGCTAAGCGTAAACTGATGGCCGACAAATCGCTTTCGACAGTTATTTATGCGGCCAAACATCCGCTTCATAAATGGGAAGGGGTCAGCCACGACGTCAATTGTGCCGTGATCTATAATGATGAAGCGAAGCAGCCCGAAAACGTAGCTGTTTCTATTAAAGTGTCTTCATTCGATAGTGATAATAACAACCGCGATTCGCACGCAATGGAAGTGCTCGACGGGCTGAAGTATCCGAACGTAACCTTTGTCAGCTCTGACATTAAAGCGGGCGAAGATGGTGCATTGACGGCTAAAGGAAATCTGACATTTCATGGCGTTACGAAGCCAGTTACTATGCAGGTTAGTCGGAAAGATGCTGGTGGGAAAATGACACTGGCTGGCGAATTTCCGGTCAATATGAGCGATTATTCCATTGAACGCCCATCGCTTATGGGCATGAAAACAGAAGATGGTATGCTGCTCAAATTTACGGTAGTATTTACCCTGTAATTATGCCGTTTGTTTACCAGCAACTAACCCGGCAGGCAAGTAATCTATATACCTAACAACTATCAATAGCGTAAAGGCTCAAACGAAACGATTGTTGCCAATCCAAAAGCCTTTTTGAAATCGGGACTTTCGTCAGAAGCCGTACTAAGCGTAGTGTTGTTCCCAACGAAAGCCCTGAAAATATAGGTATTACGCCCTAAAAATATAGGTTTTCCTTGATTTGAGAACAACGGTCTATGTTCGACCTTTGTCATGTTCACTTTGCTGCCGGGAAAATGCATGCACGGATCAAATCGTCAACAGGAAACGCAAGATATCAGACAACGGTCTTGATTCTGGGTATTGGGCATGGGTTTTCAGATGCTGCCGCCGGTTACCTGATCGGTAGTTTGTCGCATGATGCGAATTTCATCGAGACAGGCAGTGCCGTGATGGTCTATAATGTGATTGCATTTGGTGGGCAACTCCCCGCCGGAATCTGGTTGGATCGTATCGGACATTATCGTAACCCGGCCGTTTTGTCTTTATTGGGCATGATACTGGCTCTGGGGCTATTGTCCTGTCATTTTTTATGGATTGCCATTGCTATAGCGGGACTGAGTTCCGCTATTTTTCATGTGGCAGGTGGTGCCGTTACCATCGCTGGTTTTCCGGAAAAATCGCGATTTGTAGGTGTGTTTTCTGCCTTCGGTGTACTGGGCCTGGCCCTGGGTGGGTGGGCTGCCATGAGGCAATGGGATGGAGCGAGTTATCTGCTGGAGGCTGGCCTGGCCGTACTATTGCTTTCTTTATTGAAAGCTAATTTTCCGCTCGCCCGAAATCGAAACTTACCTGCCCCGAAACCACAGCTAGATAATCATGATTATCTAATGATCCTTCTCTTAATGGCCATCGCTCTACGGTCGGCGGTATGGAATGTCATTCAGTTATGTTACGCCCATCAATACGACTGGCTGCTCTATGTGGCTATGGCCGCCATGGCTGGTAAACTCCTTGGTGGTTGGCTTACCGATCATATTCCCTGGAAACCCTACGCGCTTACTGCCTTATCGATTGCTCTTCCTGCGCTGGGTTGGGGCTACCGAAAATTATTCTGGCTTCTTTTGGGTACAGGCCTGTTGCAATCGCTTACGCCGATGAGTGTGATTGCCCTACAACGTCTCTGGCCGGGCGTACCCGCCACAGTGAGCGGTGCCGCTTTTGGCCTGGCTATTGCTATTGGTGGGCTCATCAATTTTGTGCCTTTTAGTACGCCGAGTTTCCAACTGATCCTGTTCGGTTTACTGGTAGGTATCCTGTATTACGCGTTTTTATCAGCCGATAGGCCCCTATCGACGCGGAACCGAAAATTCTTTAGGTAACTAATACTTAGGCCTTTGGCCTGGAGCCGTACCACGGTTTGTTTACGCATCACTAGTAACCGTGGCACGGCTCCAGGCCAAAGGCCTAAAACTGTTCACTACTTCTTAACTGATGTTACGCCAACTCCATTTGTGGATGTTGGCTGAGTTGATTTTTGAGGACGGCCAGTTCCGCAAAAGCCGCTTGCAGGGCTTTGAGGTATAACCGCCCTTTCAAGGCAAAATGATTGGTTGCGACGGTTCGCCGATGCGACGGTTCGCCGATGCGACGGTTCGCCGATGCGACGGTTCGCCGATGCGACGGTTCGCCGATGCGACGGTTCGCCGATGCGACGGTTCGCCGATGCGACGGTTCGCCGTGGCGATTCTTTACAACCTTGCCGGTTAGGCTTCTCAATCCATAGAGGTCAGGTTGAAGCACCTGATCTCACACCAATAAACCTGGCCTTACGCCACGAACCGGTATCAAATAGAGTAGCTATCTCGGCAACTGTTCGAATTTAATCATCCAGTAGTAAGTACAGGACTTTTTAGTTTACCTCTTTTGATATAGCCGGTTAATTTCTTCAGATGGGATTATTGACGGGAGCGGATGACCATTGCGTACAAACTCTTTATTTTGTGCCCTCGTCTTTACTACTCAATGCTCTCCCAACTTCAGACCATCGATATTGTTGTTCTGGTGCTTATGCTGGCCATTATGCCGATGGCTGGAATCATAATTGCCTTACGAAAAAAGACCGCTGAAGATTATTTTCTCGCTGGTCGTACGATCCGGTGGTGGGCTGTGGCCGGATCGGTGTTCGGCACCAACATCTCGTCGTTTCACCTCATCGGAATGCTTGGCATTGGCTACTCGATTGGCTTTGTACAGGCCCATTACGAAATTGTCTTTCCCGCCATTCTGCTATTATGTTTTGTCTTTCTGGGTTCATACCGGCGACTCGATGTATTCACGCTTTCACAATATCTGGAGGTTCGTTATAACGATAAGGCGCGATTGCTCTATACCATTTTACTAATTCTGATTATTCTGGTGCAACTGGTCGGGTCATTTTATGTGGGGAGTATCACGTTGCAATGGCTGTTTGGTGGAACGGGATTCGAGATGTCATATGCGACAGGTCTCCTTCTGATTGGTCTGATTACGTGTAGCTATACAATCTGGGGCGGTATGGAGTCCATTGTCGTTACCGATACTATTCAAACCGTGATGATGCTGGCGGCTGGTACTGCCGTTGCGTATTTTACGCTTAGTCAGCCCGAAATAGGTGGCTTTACAGGGTTGTTGCACTTGGATGCCGCACAGCCTCGTGCGTTGCAGAAGATGCATCTGTATTTACCTTCGAATCATCCGAATTTGCCTTGGACGGGTATTTTCACTGGCTTGTTACTTCAGCACTGCTTTAATTTTTCGACAAATCAGTTTCTGGTTCAACGCGTACTGGCCGCCAACTCCGACGCTGATGCCCGGCGCGGGGTAATTGCCAGTGGATTTCTGAAGCTGACCATTCCTTTCTTTAGCATTTCGGCTGGTGTAGCCGCCTACTACCTGTTTCGGGCCCGCTTCGGAGAAATGGACTTCATCCGGATGTCGGCCCAGTCCGACAATGCCTTTTTGAAACTGGTCGAAACTGTAATACCGCACGGTACGGGTCTGGTCGGCATGATTCTGGCTGGCCTGACTGCGGCTACATTTTCGTCGGTGGATTCGATGATGAACGCAGCCACAACCTTGCTGACGGTTGATGTATACCAGAAATACGTGAACCCAAAAGCCAGCGATAAACAAATTGTTGGCTTCGGTCGGTTAATGATCGTGGTGATGGTGCTCGCCAGCATTGGGCTGGCGTTGTGGACCTACACCCCCGACCGCACGAACAACTTCATGCTGAAGGTATCGGCGCAGTTATCCTATTTCACACCGGGTATTATGGTCGCGTTTTTTCTGGGCATTCTCTGGCGTGGTGCTTCGGCGCGTGCAGCCGTGATTGCCATGGCCGCTGCTCCGTTCTATGGCGTATTGGTAGAATTTATCTATAACAATTTCCTGGGAACAAACGCCACTGTTGCTGCCATTTTCGGCACGAATCTCAATTTTATGCACCGTGTCTTTCTGACATTTGTGCTCAGCCTCACAACACTCATTGCGCTCAGCCGAACGCTATTTCCAAACCGCAGCTCTGAAGGCTTCGAGCGATTGCGCGTCAGCATAAACGCCGGGCAACTGGCGCGGGCCGTTGGTTTATTTCTGGCGTTACAGAGCATATTTATTGGGTTGATTATCCTGGGTGGTATCTCCCCCAAAAGCGTAGCCGTCTGGGCTGCGTTGGCCACGTTTGGTTTATTTTTTCTGCACAAACGCTCTACCACTGAAGAGCTGCCCGCACTCAATATCGGTCAGAACACAGCCCGTTTCGGCCATGACGGTGACCTGCTATGGGCGGGCTTGCTGACGGGGGCGAGTATATGGGTACTGTATTATTTTGCGTAAATTGGTTTGTGACCCTTGCAAGGCTCTGTTATGTTGCTTAATATATCAATTGTTACGTATCGCGCGCAAGTTTCTTTGGTGAACCGCAAACCTCTAAGACCTTATAGGTTTAAATAAGCATGGGATTCGTAAACTAGTTGCTGAATGGGGTGACGATCTGGAACTCGAATCAGATCTGACTTATTGTTTCCAATTACCCCGGAATCAACGACTTCAAAAACCCCGGCCGCTCTCGCTTTTTAGAAGCCTGTTCGTAGGCGTAGCCGATTGCCAGTAACGCGCCTTCCTGATAGGCTCCGGCGATGAGCGAGAAACCGACCGGTAAGCCGTGAACGGTTCCCATGGGGATAGTCAGGTGGGGATAACCCGCCATGGCGGCTGGTGGGCAGAAGTAAAAGCCCGTGTCGTAGTCGCCGTTGATGAGGTCGATGCAGCCCGCTGGGCCGATGCTGGTGCCGCCAATCGCATCCAGTTTATTAGCCGCCATTAGCCGGTCGATACGTTGTCGCCAGTTTTGTGTTCTGGCGAGTGCTTCGGTATATTCTTTACTGGTCAAATCGCCTTTGGCTTCACTGCTTTCGAGCGTTTCCTGTTTAAAGAAAGGCATGGCCTTCGCCTGATTCTTTTGATTAAAGGCAATCACATCGGCCAAGGTCTTTACCCTGGCATTGGCCGTCGATAAGTAGCGGTTTACGCCATCTTTGAACTCATATTGAAGCACGGTAAATTCGGCCCCGCCCATGCCCTGAAGCTCTTTCATTAACTCGACTTCCACGATGGTAGCCCCCTGCTTTTTCAGTACATCAATGGCTTCTTTGTACAGACCAACAACGCCTTCGTACCCTTTTAAGAACGATTTCTCAATGCCGATCCGTTTGCCCGACAAACCTTCAGCTTTCAGAAATTGCGTATAGTCAGCTACACTCTTGCCACGGCTTTCGAGCGTCACGGCATCGTCGGGATCAACGCCTGTGAGCGCACCCAGCAAAATAGCCGCATCGGTTACGGTGCGGGTCATGGGTCCGGCGGTATCCTGGGTATGGGAGATGGGGATAATGCCACTGCGGCTGACCAGTCCTACCGTTGGCTTCAGGCCAACGAGCCCACAATGAGACGAAGGGGCAATGATGGAACCATCCGTTTCGGTGCCCACCGCAACGGCGCATAAATTTGCGGATGTTGCCGAGCCGGAGCCCGAACTGGAGCCGCTCGGATTGCGATCCAGAATGTAAGGATTTCGGGTTTGCCCGCCCCGACTACTCCAGCCGCTGCTGGAACGGGTCGATCGAAAGTTGGCCCACTCGCTCAGGTTGGTTTTACCCAGTATGACCGCGCCAGCCTTCCGCAATTGAACAACAATAAAGGCGTCTTTAGCTGCTTTGCGGCCTTCCAGCGCTAAAGCACCAGCAGTTGTCATCTGTTGATCGCCGGTGTCGATGTTATCCTTGATCAGTACCGGAATGCCATGCATGGGCCCCCGGAGCTTACCGGCCTTTCGCGCCTGATCCATCGATTGGGCTATGGTCAGGGCATCAGGGTTGATCTCAATGACAGCGTTCAGGCGGGGACCTTTTTTGTCGATGGCCTCAATACGGTCCAGGTAGAGTTGGGTGATGGCTTCGGAGGTATATTCTCCCGACTGCATTTTTTGCTGCAGGTCGTTGATGGTTAATTCATTGAGCGCAAACTCGTCGACAAAAGGGGCGGAGTCGGTTTCCGTACCTGCTGATTTTGGCGATGAGCAGGCTGTCAATGTAGCAGCAGATACTGAAAGGACTGAACTGGCTTTAACAAAACTCCGTCGGTTCATAAAAAGAGGGGGGCGAAGGGGGTAACGAGCCATGAAGTTAAGCACCCTTTCGCATAAGGCCGTTTAAGAAGCCTTATTTATTGCCTCAATTCATCCAGCGACTTTCAGTAAGCGCCCTCGAGGGTGTGCCACGGTTAGTAGGAGCGTCATCAGCAACCGTGGCACACCTATGAAGGCGCTCACCGGAAGTCCTGCTATTGAGCACAGAAAAAAATAACATGGCTATTCAACAAAATGCCAGCAGACACCGGCCAGATCAATTATGTTCACTTCCCGGCCATAAGGCTGGTTGATTGGTTTGCCGATCCGAATGCCAAACGTTTCAGGGAGTTTTTTCTCCGTTACCTCCCGCCAGAATTCGTCGGCGTTGCTGATCCGTACATTCACCATGAGATTTTGCGCAAACTCGACGTTGTCAAATTTCTGTAAAATGAATTTGCATCCGTCTCGGTCAAAGCCCACATAGTCACCAGCATCCCAATTGATGGTGAACCCTAATTCCTGAAAAAATTGCTTAGTGCCTTCAAAATTATTCCCTGATGGAATGAAGGGCTCAAGAGATAGAAACTTCATGATAAAAGGCGATTCGTTCGATTCGTAAATTTGGGTAAAATCATTCCCGCGATTGCGATTTCCTAGGCCAGCGCATCCTGAAACAGGCTCAGGCGTTCGCGCATGACGTAACTACTAACGTCGGGATTCCAGCCACCACCGCCTTTCAGGGAGTAAATCCGTAATTCCGGCGATAAAGTAGCGTATTTGTCCAGGGCTTTAAACCAGACCGCCCTGTCGCGGTAGGGAGCCAGCAATACCCGAGCCTGACTCAGGGTGCGGTGTTGCCGGGGCGACCAGATGGTGCGCTGACGATAGGCCGGACCCTGACCGTTGAGCAGGTCGGGGAGGGATACCGCCGGAGCCAGGGGCAGCAATTCGGCCATCAGGTACAGGCCCAGTTCGACATTGAGCAGCCGGTTGGCTACCATGCCAGGCAGCGCATGGCGATAGCGTAACCGAGTCGCCAGCGGCTCCTGCCAGCGCAAAAGGCTGGACAGGGCCGGGCGGGCTGTGGTGGGATAGGAGGTTAATTGCGCGTTCATTAGTTGATCTTGTTGTTCGTTGTTCATGTCAAAGTTGCAACTAGAAGAACGTAAATTTCTTACGTTGTGTAACTAGTGCAAAAAATATTTTTCGCCCCAATCTTACCAGGATCTCGCAAGCTTTTGAGCGATAGACCGTAGTCTCGGCTGATAGGCCCAGCAGAGCAGGCTGGACTGGCAAACCACTGCTCCACAAACTGTCAGGTAATGCCAATAGAGGTGGCGACTCATCGTTAGCCCCCACAGTAGTAGTCCGATATGCATGCGTAGTGTCCAGCAAATCATTAGGCTTGCGCTCCGTACCGCCGGAGCATTTCTTCAATACGTATCATTGTCTGAGCAGCGAGTCCAGGCTGCTGCTTCAACCAGGTAATGACTCCTGGTTCAATCGTGGCACCGGCATCGAGCAATGTCTCAATAATCGGTACATAATCTATCGCTGGATTGCCGTAGCTGACGCACCAGAGCGCCTGACCCAGCACCGTTCCACCGAATAGGTTTCTGACTTCAAGGGGTGCGTTGTGTTCCAGAAGCCATTTGACCATGCCAGGCTGTCCACCCAGTACAGCGCAGTGTAAACTGCTTTGACCGTCCCTGTTCTGGGCGTTTGGATCAACTCCACGGTTTAACAGGAACTCGGCCACGTCGATATGCCCATAGGTGCAGGCATAGAAAAAAGCACTTTCCAGTTGTGCTTCCAGCTCTTGAGGCATTTCCTGAAGCGGTGTAGCCAGCGTGTTTGCTGTACCCGTTTCATTGAAAAATCCCTGAACGAGATCAAGTCGTCCCAATCCGGCTGCGGCCACGACACTGTCAATTGGGGCGCCATGCGTAGCCAGCGTTTCAGCGGCTTCCGGATAGCCATTCGCCAAAGCCGCCATCAGCGGTGACCATCCATCAGCCAAACCAACCATCGATGCGCCATGAGTTAGTAAGCTTTTGATCAGCGGAATTTGAACACCAGCCCTGAAGGGATGAAGGCTTGTCGCTACCAGCCCCAAAGTTGTCCCTTTGCCGTAGGTGTCGGCCAGAGCGTCGACGTCGGCGCCCGATCTGAGTACTAATTCAGTGATGGCAACGGCGTTCATCGGCGATTTCTGACGGTAGTTCTCAACACCGTTGGCCCCGACATAGTGGAGAAGCATAGCGTGGTGCACACGCATCGAACGCATATGAACCAACTCTGGATTGTTCTGTAGCAGCGACGAAAGTGTGGTTGCATCACCGATTATCATTGCTTCAATGGCCGATTCAAACTGCCAGACCGCCGAATGCGCCTGTGTTACCTGGTCGACATAATTAGCCAGCTCTTTCCAGTTCTCGAATCCGTACACATGGGCAATGATCTGCTGAGCGTCGACCAGACTGAATCCGGTTTCGTGAAAGTCATCTTCCGGCCAGTTTCGAAAGGTCAGCTGGTGGTTCTGGATTTGTTGAAATTGTTGATTGTCACCCAATTTTTGGGCCTTAAGGAGCTCCTCGGCCTGATTCTGATAGTGCTCAAGCGGGGCATCAAACGATACGGGCTGTATGGGCGTCATGCGTACAAATTGTTTAATGTTGAGACAGCACACGTAAAAAAGCGGACAAAAAGAAGCGGAACGTTTACGCTTGACGACCAGAATTTCAGGCCATGCTTCGTGTTATTGGGGTAATGTTTTGAGCGTGGGAAAGTAGTAGACCCGGAACATACCGTTGTCGTTGATGGCCCATCCTTCCTGCAAGGCTACTGTAAACAACCAGTTCGATATCTCCGACTGATAGGCCCGATAGCCCCGATTGCGCAGGAATTGCTTTACAATAAGCGAACTGGTTGCCCCTTCGGCCAGGATCAGGGTAGTGGCTGCCAGACAGACAACAGAGGGTGTTATTTGCTTCAGTGATGCGTTCATGTCAGATCTTAATTTTAACCATGTACCGAACCGTGCATTGAGCCTGGTTGTAAACAATGAATTCGTTTTTCAATAGGCTGACCCCACGTTGAGCAAAGACCGAATCGTAAGCAGGATTAATGCGTTTAAGGGCATCGCTGTCAAGCTGTTGATACCGGGCTTCGTGCTGGCTTACCACCATTTGTTCGCCCACATGTACCTCATAGATGCCCAGATACCCTTCTTTCTGCTTCCCATTGGCCCAGACCGAGCCATGCAGTGAGGTATAGTTCAGCGATTTGCTGAACTGATCGGCGAAATAGATGCCGTATCCAAACATTTTGCCGTTAATGACCGCATTGGCCGGACGCAGCACAAGGCCTGTTTTTAGAATAGACATCCAGTTTTCGCTGCGACTGCCATGCCACAGAAGCTGCGTTTTGGATTTTCTGGCCTGTTTTATATGAGCGTCGAAAGCTGCCTGAGTTGCCGCCTGCTGAACACTGAAGGCCGCGTCGAACTTATCGACATCCGGTCCCATCATCTGCTTAATGAGATTGAGCACGCGTTGGTCGGTGACCGGTTCGACCCTAAGGTTCATTGTTTCCAGCAGGCCCGGCGGAGGTAGATTACTATCCGTTTTCGACTGGGCCAGTTCGACCTGTCCACGCATAACGTCGAGGGTATCCTGCTCGCTGGCTAACTGGGTATGCAATGTCTGTAACTCATCTGCCGTTTGAGGGACCTGAGCAACCAGATGCTGACCGACTTTCCCCATTTTTCGGGGAATGACTTTAAAGAGATCGAGCAGTTTGCTGTTGTAGGCCGATATGTCTACGCCCAGCGATACCAGTTTGGCTAGCTCATCGAGCAGTTGCTGGGCCGTTTCGACTTGTTTACGCGTTACCTGTTGGGCTGTAACGACGTAGTTCTGGTAAATTGACTGATTTGCGAAGTCCATCAGCCGACTCATCAGGCCACGTACCGAAGGGTCTGCAATGGAACTGGCATCTGAGGTTACCGTCGTATCGGCATAGAGATGAGTCTGATCGACGTAGCCTTTCGCTACTTTCTCGCGAAACTTTTTATTCCATTGCGCTATAGGATAGGTTGCGACACTTTTTGTGCCGCCTACCCGCCCATAGTGAACGGTAAACGTATCATTTTCCTGCTCGTGCATTTCATAGTATTTGTTGTTGTTTTCTGCCGTTACCATAATCAATTTCAGCGTGCGTAATGGTTTAGTCGGTAGAGGCAGCTGTGTGGGTGTGGGTTGGGGTGTTGGACAAGCGGTTGTAGGTTGTAATTTTTTTAGAGATAGTGATGGATCGAAGTAATTCTGGACACGCTGGAGCAGGTTCGTGAGCATAGAGAAAGGGAATTGAAGGCAGGGAATTGGGCAATAACAGGCCTGTCATCGCGTAAAAACGGCAATGCAAGTGGTAAAAAAGAGAACCGTCGGTTAGTGGTTAGCTCACAATCTGCTTCAGCGTAATAATGCGATTACGGAAAAAGCCAACCGTCTTTTCGCAGAATCGGCTGCGATCGGTACTGATGTCATAGGCTTGTAACCGGTCGGGGATGGTGGTGTAGGCATCCAGCAAAGCTGTCCATACATTGCGTTGCTGAATATGGCTCAGCACAACCCGGCCCCGGTTCAGTAATTTGAGTTGCTTGGGAGTCCAGGTTGGCCGCTCCAGAAACGACGAATCGGTGTCGGTCAGTAAACCCGGCAGAGCGTCGGGAGGGGCCGTGGGCAGGAGTTGCGATAACAGAAACAGGCCCAGTTCGATGTCGAGTAACTGCCCTGCCGACAACGTAGCCCGTTTCGATGGGCGGGGCGTAACGGCTGCCGCTGTCCATTGAGCAGCGGTGTTGAATGGTGGAAAAAGAGATGGTGCTGAGCTGGCAGCGCGATTCTGATTGGAGCGAAAGAAAGTGTTCATTAGTATGGTTGTTTAAAAATTCACAGAACAAAGTTCTATCGGGTAAAACGTAATCTTTTTACGCCCTTCTTTTTTTGTGAAAATATTTTTCTCTTTTTTGTGCCGGGCTTTGTACCCCGACAGTCTGTCTGGATTTAGTCCTGACAAACGGAGCAGATTTTTCCAGATGATTTAACTCATTCGTCATTCGTATGCCTATTACCCGATCAGCCTTTCAACGTTACCGACTCATCGACGAAATCATTAGCCGATATCCCCGCCAGTTTTCCAAACAGAAACTGTTTGACCTCTGCCGCGACAAGTGCGGGATTCGCTCCATTTCATCCCTGGAAAAAGACATTCAGCGATTGCGCGAAGACCATGACGCGCCCATTGCCTACGACAAACGGCGCAACGGCTATTACTACACCGATCCGCAGTTTCGATTGCTCCGGCTGATGCTCTCACCCGACGACATGGAAGCCCTCGATTACGCCCGTGAAGTGCTGACAGCCACACAAGGGGCGTCGGTAGCGGGTGAGTTGGCCAACGCCCTGCAGAAAGTGCGGCAAAGTCTGGATATTATTCGGGAGGTAAAAACCGAAGGTCTGACGCGACGCGTCGTGTATGTAGAAGAGCGTGTGCTGGGCGGGAATCGCCATTACGTACCGGTTCTGATTCGGGCCATTAACCAGAACCGGCAGATTACCTTTCGCTATCTGAAACACGAAACGGCAGTCACTATGTCCGATCCGTTGGCTGAGGTACCAAAACTACGAACGTTGCATCCTATCTTACTGCGCGAAGTGGCCGATAGCTGGTACGTGATTGGCTATGACGAACCTTCGGGCAAAGAGCGAACCTTCGCACTTGACCGAATGAGTGATCTGGAAATTACGGATGATCCCTGCGCCGTTCCACCCGATGTGTTAACGAATGTCAGTGAATTGTTTGAGCATATTTATGGCATTACGGATAGCAGCGGGCCGGTCGAAGAGATTTTATTGTCGTTTTCTCCCCTGTTTGGTCGCTATGTAACGGCGAAGCCGATTCATCAGACGCAGGAGGTTATCCGCGACACGGACGAAGAATGTGTTGTCCGGCTGCGACTTGCGCCCAACCGCGATTTGCTGATGCATCTGCGCAGTTATGGCGAACACCTGACCGTAATACAGCCTGCCAGTTTAGCTCAGGATATAAAAGAGTCGCTAATGGCTACACTGGCGCGGTATTGACTTATCAATAACTCACTATGCCCACGTTTACTACCATTCTTCAGAAGTTTGACAAAAAAGGCGAAAAGACCGGCTGGACATACATCGAACTACCGATTGATGTGACGGATGTGCTGAAACCCGGACAGAAAACATCTTTTCGGGTTAAAGGAACGCTGGATAATCTGGAAATTAAACAGGTAGCCCTGATCCCGATGGGACGATCGGGCGGTTCGGAAGGGGCGTTTATTATGCCTGTTAACGCAACCATGCGCCGTAGTATTCGGAAAGAAGAAGGTGCATCGGTGCGGGTCACGATCGATGTGGATGATTCGCCGTTACCCTTATCTGCCGACTTCCTGGAGTGTTTGCAGGATGATCCTGATGCGCTGAAATTTTTTGAAACGTTGCCCAAAGGTCACCAGAACTACTTCAGCAAATGGATCGAAGACGCCAAAACCACCGAAACCAAAGCCAATCGCATTACCAAAGCCTTACGGGGATTGTCGATGGGAATGGGATACGGCGAGATGATCCGATACTTTAAAAATCAGCAGTAATTAGTTGTCCTGCTGACGATGAAAACAGTGTCTATTTTCTTTCTAGGATTTTCGCTCAAAGGTGTGCCACGGTTAGCAAGAGTGCGATTAGAAACCGTTGCACACCTCTGAGCGAAAACCCTACTTTCAGCAGCAGGACAGCTAAGTTACCTGGCTCATTCAATTAAACGGAATCGTTAGTTTCACGCACATGTTTCGGCCCATGCCGTATATGCCCAGATGCCCATTGGGCGAATGCGTAAAGTATTCGAAATACTTCAATCGGCTCAGATTGGACTGATAAGCTACATCGAACAAATTATTGACCTGGAACAAAAGGCGTAGCGCAGGTCGGTTCTGGCCAATATGAATCGCGCCATCGATTCCGGCATTGACGAGCGTATAGGCTGCTGTGGCTGTTTCGGTATTGTTCAGGCCCAGATACCGATCCTGGCGGGCATTGTGATCGACATCGGCTTTAACGGTCAGTTCCGTGAGCCACTGGCTTTTCGTCGGAATGAGCTTACTAACACCCGTCGAGATGCGCAGGGGAGGAATAAAAGGTAAATATTCACCATGTACGCCCGTTTCTGCGAAGCGGCTCCCGCGATTGAAACCATAGACAACAGCTATACTATTGTCGAAACTGAAGCCCCGCCAGCCGGTTGGGTGAATACTGAACTGGGTTTCGAAACCATAAAGCTGTGCCGATGCCTGCTGATATTGAAACGTTTTGTTTCCCGGCACAATGACCACCGGATTGCCTTGTGCATCAACTAACTGCGCCAGCGATATGTAGTTCTGAATGTAGTTATTGAACACGCTGACCCCCAGATTCATGTCGGGAAGTGTGAGTGTCAGGCCGATATCTTCCTGTAAGCTGAATTCGGGTTTGAAATTTCGGTTTCCCATATACACGATGTGGGCACCGGGATCGAGCCCGTTCGACGCAATTTCGGTAATGCTGGGTGCGCGATAACCCCGTGCAATATTGGCTTTTAGAGCCAGTTTGTCGGAGAACTCATAGGTAAGGCCCACGCTCATTGAAATGCCGGTAAAGGACTGATGCAGACGAGGGAATTGTAAGGTTGCTCCGGCTGTATCGGGGAGGGTAACATGCTCATCGAAGCCATCCCGAACATTGGCACGAACGTAAAAATCATCGCCACGCAGCTGGCGCTGGTCGTAACGGGCTCCCCCGCTTAATGTCAGTTTGTCGACCTGCCACTTCAGAAAAACGAACGTGCCGACATCGAAGAGCGTGTAGTCTGGAATCGGGAAGTTTGTACCATTCTTATTTTTGTTGCTCTGATACATACCGTTTACCCCCACTGTAGTCGAAATATTCGACAGGGTAGGGAGGTTGTAGCGAACACCATAGTTGAGCGTGTTCAGACGTACGTATAGCCCTGGCTGATCAGGTTGCGTAGGGTGGTTGTATTCCCGGCGTACGTTTTGCTGGAATGCGAGCAATACATCGATTTCACCGTTACCGATCTGGTAGTGATTGTTGGTGTGGAGACGATAGTGTTGAATACGCTGATGCAGCGGGCCAAGCTTATACGGTAACAGATCGCTGGCGGGCACAATGGGCCGGTTTTGAATATCGTCCAGGCCCGATTCGTCGACCTGCTTCGTAAATTGACGTGTCAGCGAATCCCGGCTTCCATCTGGAATGCCCTGCAAATTGTCGTAGAGCGAGGCCCCGAAGCGCGAGTAACCGCGTTGTCCCGAATAACCCAGCATTGCCGTCAGCGTTTTTTCCGAAAACCCTGTGTTATAGACGCGCCCGTCGATTTTATTCTGGTAATTCGTGGCGGCCCGTAGCGAACCGCGCAGATTCCAGGCCCAGCGAGCTCCACCGGATGCTAAACTCACCGACTCACCCAGCAATCGGTTATTCGACTGGTATTCTGTTACAATCCCTACTTTGATTTTCCCTTCTGTGTCTTTCGGGTAGTTCGGCATCATACTGACCACACCCGCCAGCGCATCGGAGCCATACATCAGGCTGGCTGGCCCTTTAATGACCTCAGCGCGGTCTATATTATAATTATCGACCTCAATACCGTGTTCATCACCCCATTGCTGACCCTCCTGTCGAACTCCGTCGTAGAGCGTCAGGACCCGGTTGTAGCCCAGTCCCCGAATAAAGGGTTTAGAGATATTGGGCCCAGTTTTAACCGCGTTCAAACCAGGGGCATTTTTTACAAGTACATCGATAATATTACTACTGGCTGTGCCTTCGATGGCCCGGCGCGAAATCGCGAGAACGGCCACCGGATTTTGGCGCAGCAGTGTGCCCCGCGTAACACCCGTAACGACTACCTCATTGAGTGTGTTTGTATTGGGTAGCATGTCGACCGAATACGTATCGGTGCCGGGTTGGATCAGTAACGTATCGGATTTAAAACCGACGCAGGAAATAACCAGTTTATGAGTTACCGAATCAGCTTTTATCGATAACGAAAATTGGCCTCTGGCATCGGTCAATGCTCCTTTTGTACTTCCGATGAGGGTTATTGTGCCAAAAGGAATTGGCTTCCGGTTATCGGCGTCAATCACCGATCCGCGAATAATTCGATTGGGAGTTGGCTGTGCATATACAAGCCTTCCCATTAGCCCTATGCTAATGAACAGGAAAAATAATTTCATTCAGGATGTCTTCGTTTGGTTGAGTGCTCTGATGGAATGCAGCAACAGGCACCGGTTGAGAAGCCGGTGAGCGCCAATCAGGAAATTACCAAACGACCGGTGGACCCCGATGTGAGAAACAGTAAAAGGAGGAGACTGTGTGATACGTACGATCAGCAAACCGAAAAACAGCCTGGTGATAACTTCGTAGTAGAAAAAGAAAAGCAAAAAAAGCACTGACGATAATGGGGAGATGGCCTGCCAAATCAAGCAATAGAATCTCCTGGGCCGTATGGGAATTTGGTAGAATCGGGCCTTTACCGAAAGGCCAGTAAGGGTGAGCATGAACGATCAGCCGCCCATCCGTTAACCGGTGCGCGTGGCGGAATACCACCCCGTTGAGCCACATGGCCAAAAATAGGCCAAGTAGTATACGGGCTACCCGGAATCGATGTATATGAAGCCAATCGAGCATCTTCCTTGTACGCTAGTAGCTATGCTTCTGTGCGTCAATTTTCTACCAAATATAAGAAACATACGTTAGTAGACGACGTTTTATTTATTTTTAGGCTCGTCTAAAAAAAATGTTGGCTTTAGTTGAATAATGCGTATAGTTTTTTGTATTTATAGTGGTTCTGGCGGGCTTGCCGACTGACCCCAGCTACTTAATTCGTCTTCGGTCCAGAGTTCTGGAAAGAAAACGATTTGCTGTTGTCTGGGTGGCAGGTACGTTTGCCAGTTCGTTCCGCCCGTAGCACGGATGTCTTCCGGTTGTTTGTGCAGATATTGCACCGCCGATCGCAAATGGGCTAATTTCCAGCGCACATTTACCCGCCAGTCGTATTCACGCAGAGCCGTTACTAATTCGGGTGTACTTTGTCCATCGTGTTCCAGTTTTAGATAACGATGGTGTAGGTTTTTGAATTGATAGTCTTCGGCCTGTCGAATCAGATGCGAGCTATTGTGTTGATCGAACTGGCGGAGCGTAAGGGTTTTTTGCTGGGTTGCCAGTTCTGTAGCGCCCTGTTTCCAGTACATGAACTCATACAGATCAGAAATATACGCTGGCTCTTCGGGAGCAGCGATCAACAGGTTCCGGAAGTCAGTCGATACGATCTCGATCTGCCGGAACTGAACCGACTGAAACCCGCTCGATGGCAGAAGCGCCATCCTGAATTTCAGAAACTGGTCGCGTTCCATGCCGGTGATCATAACGCTGAACGATTCTTCAAGTAGGGCAAAATAGCGGTTCAGTCGCCCCAATCGGGCAACGAAAAAAGCAGCGGTCAACGGCTCGGCATGAGCGATCTGGTCAATTTCGTGCAGAATAAGCTTGAAGTATAATTCGGTAATCTGATGATAGGTAACGAAGATCAGTTCGTCGGGATAGGCTGTTTTAGGGTTTTGCAGAGACAGCAGCGTTTCGAGATGGATGTAGTCCCAATAGGTTAGGTAATCGGCCTGGAGCAACCCTTCGAGATAAGAAGCCATATCCTGCCCCATAGCCGCGAATTTCTGCTCGAGCTGATTAAGTTTGTCGGTTAGTGATTCGTGCATGGCAAGTGAGTTTTGGCAATGGCGTAAAGGTCGTAAGCCAATAGCTTCTTTACGAATTTTGTGCGATCTCTTTACGACCTTTGCGCTGGCCGCTAATACGGCTCAACTGAATGAGTATGAACGTCGAAAACAAAACCATTATTATTTCAGGGGCATCGCGGGGTATTGGCCGGGCAACGGCTTTATTGCTGGCCCAGCACGGTGCCAATGTTGTTGCTACCGCCCGTAATGCCGACGATCTTAAGCAACTCGAAGTGACGGCGACCGAAGGATCTGTTCGGGGAAAGATCGTAACGGTGCCGGGCGACGTCGCCAATGAGGCCGATATGGCCGCAGTCGTTAAGGCCGCGCTCGATCAGTTCAGGCGCATTGATGTTGTGATCAACAATGCAGGCTATGGGGTTTTCAAAAACGTCGATGAAATTACGGTCAGTGAGTGGGACGACCTGATGGCTACCAACGTGAAAGGGACGTTTATTCTGACAAAGGCTGCGCTTCCGTCGATGAAAGCACATGGCTCAGGGCATATTGTTGTCGTGGCATCGGATGTAGCCAAGCGGACCTTCGCGGGTGGATCGCTCTATACGGCCAGCAAGTACGCGCAGGAAGCGTTTATGGGGGCGTTGCGTAAGGAAGTCCGGCCGTTTGGTATTAAAGTGACAGGCGTTTATTCAGGACTGGTCGATTCGCACTTCCACGAAAAAGGTCACGGTCACGAAACGTCACAAAACTGGCTCAAAAATGAAGACATGGCCGAATCGATGCTGTTCATTGTCAGCCGCCCGGCTCACGTTGTGATTGATGAGTTTATGGTACATCCGCTGGAGCAGGAGTATTAAGGGATGTCGTGTAAGCTATAAGTTGTATCCTATAGCTTACACTATTAACAAGGTATATGTCAACGCCAAATTCACAATCCGGCCTTCGAGGGGTTCTCCAGATAACCTGCTACAACCGCTCAACGCTCTACTGACTCCAGTCCGTCGGTGTCCGATCCCAGCGATGGCCTTTGAGTTCGTGCAGTAACTCCGGCGACAGGCCGCGTCCGTCGCTAACGGCGGTGTTGGCTTCTACGTTTCGGAGCTGACGCATGCCCGGAATCGTCGTATGAACATCGGGATTACTTAAAATGAACCGCAACGCCATTTCGGGCATTGTCATATCCGCCGGGATCAGGGGGCGTAACGCATCGGCACGATCGACGCTGCTGTTAAGGTTTTCAGGAACGAAATAGGTCGAACGCCAGTCGTTGGCCGGAAAGGTAGTTTCTTTCGTAAATGTGCCGGTGAGCGTGCCTTCATCAAAGGGTACGCGGGCAATAAGGCCGAGGTTCAATTGTTTACACAGAGGAAACAAATGATCTTCCGGGTTTTGGTCGAAGATGTTGTAGATCACCTGTACGGCGTCGATCAGTCCGGTTCGAAGGGTGTTCAGGCTATTGTCTGGCTCCCAGCGATTTACAGATAGACCCCAGGCCCGCACTTTGCCTTGCTGTGTCAATTTTGTGATCGCTTCCTGCCAGTCGTCACGGTCGGCCCAGGCATCTTCCCAGACATGAAACTGCATCAGGTCGATGGTTTCAACACCAAGGTTTTGCAGGCTTTTTTCGGTATATTCAACAATGTAGTCGGCCGGGAATACATCGTCTAACTGAAAGTCAGGTCTGGAAGGCCAGGTGCGATTTTTGGGTGGAATTTTGGTTGCGGTATACAGAATCTTGTCGGGATTTCGCTTGAGCAGGTCGCCCAGAATCTGTTCGCTCAGACCGGAGCCATAGCCCCAGGCCGTATCGAAAAAATTGCAGCCCCGTTCAACCGCCAGATCGAGTGCTTTTTCGATTTGTGGCCGTTCAGAGCCAGTCCAGTCGGCGAGGCCCCACATGCCATAGCCAATTTCGGAGATTTCCCAGCCCATGCGGCCGAATGTACGGTAATTCATTTGTTAGGGGTTATAAGACACAGAGACACAAAGAACACAGAGTTTTTTGATTAACCCAAGATGGGTTACGGTCGGGATTAGAAAACAAGCCGTTAATCCTTG
Source organism: Spirosoma endbachense (assembly GCF_010233585.1). NCBI lineage: Bacteria > Pseudomonadati > Bacteroidota > Cytophagia > Cytophagales > Cytophagaceae > Spirosoma > Spirosoma endbachense. The sequence goes on along the minus strand of NZ_CP045997.1, from coordinate 9,875,529 downwards.
AGGTTTCGATTGATCGTCCGTTGACTGTTTTGCTGAACCGGGACCAGGACGAAATTGATTCGCAATCTTACTTTCCTGACTGCTTAATGGGGATAAACACTACGTTATCAATTGCTTTGACTTCTCATCAATGGCATTTTTAAGCAGCGAATCCACGACAAATGGTCTACTAATTTCCTGACCTTTGTAGACAACCCGAATTCCAGCCTGACGTTCCATTGATCGCCACTAAGTAATTCGTGAGTAAGGCATTCCTCATAAATACTTTCCAGAAAGCCCGGTAGGTGCTTCTGGTCAGGCATTATCGATGCTGCGGTTTTGCGATTTCTGCATCAGCGTCATTCAAGAGAATGGTCTTTTGTACGTACACAAAAAATACTAAAAGAATATGCTTGTTCGCATTGTTCGCATGACATTTCAGGAAGATAAACTTGCCGATTTTCATGCCATTTTTGATAGCTCCAAATACCTCATTCGGGCATTTCCGGGAAACCGGCATCTTCAGCTTTTAAGTGATCCCGACCGGCCCGACGTACGAATGACCTACAGCCTCTGGGACTCAGCCAATGCACTTGAAGAATATCGGCAGAGCGAGCTGTTTCGCTCAACATGGGCTGCTACAAAAGTATTGTTTGCAGAACGGGCTATTGCCTTCTCGGGCGAAAATCTGGAAACGGTAACACGAATCGATATGGCTTAAGCGCAAGTAAATCAAGACCTTTTGGGTCTTTTGGTTTAGAGTCTTCGCTCACCATAAAAACCCTGAACTGCCATGTATCGTTGGCTAACTGTCGTTGGGTTGATTGCCTGTCTGACGTTCGGGCTGGTTTCGGGGGCGTATGCACAATTGACCACTACGCTATCTGGCTATGTGACCGACGCTACGACCGGTAAGCCAATGCCCTTTGCCAATGTATACCTCAACGGCTCTACGCGGGGTTCCATTACAAATGAGCAGGGACACTTTTCATTAGCGGGTGTTCCGTTGGGGACAGTAGAGGTTGTGGCTTCTTTTGTCGGCTATCAGCCAGCGCACCAGACATTACGACTCAACGACGACCAGGCGAAGACAATCAATTTTCGCCTGAAACCCGGCGGACAATTACTGGCTACTGTAACCGTTCGGGGCAATCTCAAGAAGTGGGAGCGGCATCTTCGTCAGTTTAAAAAGCAGCTGCTTGGCGAACCGTTTGGCGGGCAGTGCGAAATCATGAACACCGATGTACTCAGTTTTACCGAAGAAAACGGACATCTGAAAGCCGTTGCGACTGAGCCGCTTGTTATTGAAAATCATGCGTTGGGTTATAAACTATGGTATGAACTGGCCTATTTTGATGGAACCTTCCAAAAGGTCTTTTATGCCGGTTCGACTCGCTTCGAAGAGCTAAAAGCACCCGATGAACGACAGGCTAATCGATACCGCCGAAATCGGATGCGTGCCTATCTGGGATCGGTCCGGCATCTGATGGTCACGCTGATCGACAGTACCTATGAGGATGAAGGCTTTCTGGTCTATCAGGAAGACATAACCGTACCGATAGCCAGAGGCAAAGATAATCGGGCAACATTGTATGGTTCACTAAGAGGGCACCTGAAGCCGCTGAGCATAAAAAAACTGATTCAGCCGGGGCGGTTACCGTTTGAGCGCAGGCTGGTTTCTGACCGTCAACTGATTGTATTTTACACCAATGCGATGTCGCCTTATTCGCCCTATAGCGATGCCCGGTACGCTTATTCGCAAATCAAACTTCCAGCGGGACAAATGCAGATGACCACCGATGGTGTCATAACGCTACCCTATGGATCAGAAATACAAGGCTCACTGGCCGACGATCGCCTATCGACGATGCTTCCTGCCGACTGGAAGCCTGACCAGGAGAAGGCTGTTCCCTCAACAAATGCCCCAATTATTGCACAGGGAAAACTATTGCCCCCCGATGCCCGGATGGAGCGAATTTCTACGGCGTTTAAGGAGCGTTTTCATGCGCTGGCACCGGTTCTGTTTGTGCATACCGATAAGCCATTCTACGCAACGGGTGATCGAATCTGGCTAAGCGCTTACCTGCTCGATGCGGTTACCAATCGCCGACCCGTTGGCGAAACGGCAATTCATGTAGCCCTCATGACGGCTTCAGGGCGGCTCGTTCAGCATCAGTGGCTGAAAATATCGGAAGGTCGGGCGGCTGGTGATTTCCGACTGTCGGATTCGCTGGCTTCAGGAACGTATCATTTGAGGGCTTATACCGATGAAGACGATGGGCAACATCGACCTGCTTTTGAACGATCCATTGCCGTGTATAATCTGATTCAGTCACAAAGTCAGGCAATAGCCGACACAGCACAAAAACCGCTGGACGTACAGCTATTGCCCGAAGGCGGTCATTGGGTGGTTGGGGTCCGGTCTCGATTTGGTATAAAAGTGGTGGCGCCTGATGGCCTTGGTCGGCAGGTGGCAGGCCGGATTATCGATGATGCAGGTGTGGAAGTGGCTCGGTTTACAACGAATCCGTTGGGGCTTGGCAGTGTGGTGCTGGCACCGGTTCAAGGCCATACCTACCAGGCACAGGTAACGGCTTTACAACTGGAATCGAATCACCGGTTGACCGGGTCGGTTCAATTACCTCCTGCCGAAGCCGATGGATTGCTGCTATCAGCCGATGTTGTTAGTGATAGCAGCCGGCTGATTATCACGATTACGGGAACAAATCGTCCGGCCGTCGATTCGGCTTATGTGTTGATACAGCAACAGGGCCGCGTGGTCGATCAGCGAAAAATTCAATTGCAGAATGGCGTGGCACGGGTCAGTTTACCCAGTGCCGGTTTGCCCCCCGGTCTGAATCAACTCACCCTTTATGATGCTTCTGCCCGACCAAAGGCCGAGCGACTGGTGTTTTTGCCGGAACGATTGGCCGCGGTTCGGGTGCTGATGTCCCTCAATAAAGCGCGTTATCAGCCTCGTGAACAGGCTATTTTAAGCGTTACGCTCAATGATGACGGACTTCCTGCAGTTGCCGTATTGTCTGCCTCGGTAACCGATGCCGGGCAGGTTCCCGACGATACCGCTGCGGCTACCATCCAGACGCATCTGCTGCTGACCGGTGAATTACGGGGGCGAGTTGAGCAACCCAATCTATACCTTAAAGACAACTCGCCCGAAACACGCCGGGCTTTAGACGATCTGCTGTTGACGCAGGGCTGGCGTCGCGTAAGCGGTACACCCGAAAACGAACTGCTGGGGGGCGTGTCATTGATTGGGCGAGTGCTGAACCAGAAAAACGAGCCTATTCCTGGGGCGCAGGTCATGATTGCCTCAATGGCGACAGAAAAGTCATTCCTGAAATCAGCCGGGGCTGATGAAAAAGGGTGGTTTCGATTAGCAGGTTTAGATATTGCCGATACGACGCAGCTGTTAGCTCAACTGACTAACCGGGAATTGAAGCCGTTCCTGAATGATGAAGCCCATTTTGTGCTGAGTGGACCTGGTCGGACGTGGGATGTAGACACCGCCCGTATCCCCTCAAATTGGCAGGCTTTACACATGCAGATAACCGCAGCGAAAATCCGTCAGGAAGACGATGCCGCTTTCTACCGTGACAAAACCGTTAAACTCCTGAAAGAAGTTATTGTCCGTGCCCGAAAAATTGAAGAACGTCCGGATGACATTAAACGAAGGAGTTTGCATAATAATGCTGACGCTACACTTGTGTTCGACGAAAAATCTCCCCGATTTCCGAATCTGTATGAGATGATTCGTGGGCGGTTTGCCGGAGTAGGGGTCACACAAACGTTGACTGGTGGTTATCAGGTGGTTGTGCGAGGAGTGGGGAGTATTATGAGCGGCTCACAGCCCTTGTTTCTCATGGACGGAATGCCCGTTCAGGATATGGATGGAACGGGTTTGTTAAATTTCAATCCCAGTGATATTGAGCGCGTCGAGTTGTTGAAAAATGCTGGAACCGCTGGCATTTATGGCGTTCGGGGTGGAAATGGCGTCATCGCTTTTTACTCGAAAGTGTTTCGGCCCGATAAGCCATCGACCAGTAAAAAAACAGGAACAAAGCCCATGCAATTGATTGGGTATCCATCGGTGCTGCGGGAGTTCTACGTGCCACGCTATGACAGTAAACCTGACGAAACGACACCTCCCGAAGTTTCGTCGCGGATTGATCGCCGGGATGTATTGTACTGGAAACCACTGATTCAAACGGATGGGCAGGGACATAGTCAGTTGCAGTTTCCGCTGTCGGATGTGGTCAGAACGTTGCGCGTAACGGTGCAGGGCATCACCGCCGAAGGTCGGCCGGTGGTTGGTTCAGCGCTGATCCGGGTTCAATAATTACTCCTCAGGCCTTTCCTCTGGAGCTTCGAGCCGTGCCACCGCACGGCGGACCGTGGTTACCAATGATAAGAAAACAAACCGTGGCACGGCTCGAAGCTCCATACGAAACGTTTATTGATGTACGCTAACATCGCGGGCTTTTCCACGGATTATCACCAAACACGACTATGTCTTTTGATGGTCAATTCACAAACGAATCGAGTTTGCTATAACTGACCCGCCCATCGTCGAGAAGAGCATAGGCTCGGTAATAGTACGTTCCTTTTGCTGTAAGGGTAATGCCTATTGAGCTGGGTAAAGTCAGATCTTTAGCTTTTGCGAGGGCTGTTGTTCCTGATGCGTCGGCCAGCGACGGAGTTTTATTGGTAGTTGAATAACAAACACCCAGCTCTTTGACCGTTACGCGGGGTACCGAGGTCACGTTGAAGGTAAAGGTCACCACAGTACCACGTCCGGTTATCGAAAAATTATCCACGTTCGTAATGGTTACGGTGGGAAGGGTCGACGACGAAGTGGGTGTTATTTCTTTAGGCTCCAGATTCCATTTTGAACACCCGGACATAAATAGACCGCCTAGTAGGGCAATCATCACACTGTAAACTAGCTTGTGCCGGTGTGTTCGCCAGTTAATCATGTCGTTGAGAATAGGGACTATATTAATAATTATTGATTTTTTATAAAAATAATGAATCACTTACTCGGAGTATACTGCTTTTGAGTGAACGGCTATAACTCAGAAAATGAAAATGGGCTGTATGGGTATGATTTATAGTTTTTTGAGTTTTTGATTCGCCAGCCAGGCTACAATGGCCAGACAACCGGCAAACCAGGCAAACGGTAGCCGCAGATCAAGTAGTGACAAAGCCCCAAAGACTAATGTGGTTGCAAAGCTACCCAGCCCCTGCAACGCCTGATTAATGCCGAAAACTTCGCCCCGGTCGTCGTCGGTTGTTAGCTGAGCCATTAACCCCTCGATCAATCCCTGGATTAGCGACAGGGTCAGGCAGTCTATTGTAATCAGGATATATAGCCCAACCAGTGATGACCCAACCAGTCCGTAACTGCCCAGCACGGGTACTCCGATGAGTGCCAGCCAGAAAATAGCCCGTTGCTGGTTGATCCGGTCGGCCATGTAAGCGTAAAAGACATAACTGATGACCACGCTCAAAGCGCCGAAATACATGAAAAAGTAAGAAATAGCCTTTGCATCCATGTGCAGTTCGCCAAAACTCGCGAAGGTTACGAAGTAATTGTAATAACCAATGCTGAAGGTTAGTGCTAATTGCATGAGTACCAATTGTTTCAATCCCTGATATTTGCTGTCTTTTTCTGCTAGTCGACTCCAGAGCAACTGTACATTCAGGGATTGAATCAGTTCGTTTTTGAGCGCCGATGTGTCAACGCCGGGCGGGTTTGGGTGAGTTTCCCGAAGTGTCCAGCTCAGGAGCATATTCACGCTTGAGAGTGTGACCGCCATAATCGCCACAACCTTCGCCTGATTGCCCTGAACGACATCGAACGTGGTCAGAAGCAGACCCGAAACGGCTGGTCCGAGGACAAAACCAAGCGAAATAATAGCCCCTTCGATGCCGAGGTTTTTGAATAGCTGATCTTTGGGGGAAATGTCTGTTATCGCCGATCGCACCGTTGCATACATGCCGTTGGTTGTGCCGTCGCTGATGCGGTTCGCAAAATAAAAGCCTACCCGAACAGGCAACAAAAAGCAATCGGCCAGAAACGTACCGACCGATGAGAGAATAAAAATGGGTCGGCGGCCGTAGCCATCCGAGAGTTTCCCCAGCAAAGGAGCGGAGAACAATTGCATACCTAAAAACAAAGCCGTACCAGCCGAAAGCCATAATTGGGGGCGTTGCAGGCCCTTTACAAATTCGGGTAAAATTGGCCCAACAGCTGAACCAACAATGACGTCAATCAGGATAATGGCATAAATCTGAGGCAGTCGAAAGTCACGGACTTTCCGCTGGCGCGGTTGCGTCATGGATGAACTGATTAATTGGAACGCAAAAGTCCTGTTTTATTTGACCAAAGCTAGTTTTGCGTGGACTTTCCAGGCCGCGCTGTCTGCTTAAAACGTCATTATGTAAAACTGACAGGTAAACGACTTGCCGAATTCGCTCATATCGCGCTGATAGGTAGGCTGGAATCCGTATCGTTCGTAAAACTGCATGAGTTTAGGTCGCCCGGCGTCGGTTTCGAGCTGAAGGGTGTAAATACCTCGTTTGAGGCATTCCTCCCGGCTAAACTTCAGAATCGACGCGAACAGATTCTGTCCATTAAAAGGACGCCTGATGGCTAATTTATGGATAAAGCCCGACGTGTTGGCCGGAACATCGGGCCAGTAATGGGGGTCTTCCCACTGAAGTATGAAGGCTGCCGCTGGTTCTGGCGCTGTTCCGTTGCCGTGGTCGGCATACATCACATAGAGCTTATCGCGGGTAAAATCGTCGATGAGGTTGTCGAGTGTCAGGGCGTCAACTGTCCAGAGTTCGCGATCATTGTCAACAAGCCATTGACCGACTTCGCGTAATAGATCAACGGCCACTTCGGGCTGGTCGTTTCGGAAGAAGAATTGCATGGGTTGAATCTATCACTTTTTCCCCAGACCCGATCCATCATCTATGACTTTACTCAACACGGATACGCCATTTTCGTCGAAGGCTTCGATCGCAAAATAATACGGTACGTCAACGTTGAGCGCCCTAAGTTCGAAGGTATTGGCTTCGTCGTTCCAGAACTGATAATTCTGATAGAGTTTGTCAGGCGCAATGCCCCAGCGGATGTTGTAGCCGACAGCGCCGGGAACCTTGCTCCAGGACAGGTCGGCATTGCGCTGGTCTTTCTGACGTTTGGCGGTCAGCGTAGCGGGTGTTGCCGGGGCTTTCCCGAATCCATTGCCAAATAGGCGGAATGCATTGATGGCCAGATGCGAACCCGCAACGTAAACGTGCTCATATCGCACATACCGCGCCCGAACGGGTTTGTCCAGTTGCACATAGGCGCAGGCCCGGTCGCGTTTGGGTTCTTTCGTCAGATCGGCAACAACATCCCACTTTTTATTGTCGGTTGAGGTCAGGATTTTGAACTGCGTATACACGGTCGAATCGGAGTCATAAACAGTTTGTTTATAGTCGATATAATCGACCTGAACGGCCCGGATTTCACGTTCCGTTCCTAAGTCAGCGGTTAGGGTTTCGCCCGGTTTGTTCTGAGCCGCGACCCAGAATGTGCGCGGATTTTCGTCGGCTACATTTGCCGCGACTCGAACGGTATCAGTAGGTGTCGATAGGGTCGATGAGGCTACGACTGGTTTTTTGTAGTTGAGAAGCATCCAGCCGGTAAACAGCGCATCGCTTTCCGTTCCGTTCTGGCTGGGTACTTTTTGCGTAGGCAGGTAATGTGGAAAATCACCAAACCGCGTGTTGGCAAACATATGGTCGTCTTTGTCGAAACCTGCCGGATTCATCACAATCCGGCGTTCCATGCCCCAATTGTAGCCAATCCAGGTAGTGCCCGTATTCCAATAGTTACCAAAATTGTCCTGGAACGTATTGCCATGTCCACAACCCGTAGCGAAACCGCCCGGTTTGTAGGCAATCGGATTATAAGGCGCGTACTCAAACGGCCCCAGTGGATCATTGCTAACATAAGTGCCATTGCCGTATACGTTGTACTCGGTGCCGGGCGCACCATATTGCAGGTAATACTTGCCCTTGTATTTGGTCATCCAGGCCCCCTCCGTAAAGGGTTTGAACGGGTCGGAATGATTCGGGCCGAAGCGTTCCCAGCCGTGTTTATAGGGGTCGAGCCAGAGCATGGCTTTATATGCCTGGGCGGGATTGTTGCCTGCGTAGGTCAGGTTTCGGCTCTTGTCCAGCTCAGCTCCGAAAATCGGGTATACATTCGATGAACCCCAGTACATATACCATTTGTCGGTATCATCGTCGTGAAACAGAGCCGGGTCCCAGGGACCAATGTCTTTGGGCAGACGGGGTAGCCAGCGATTATAAAATTTGAGTTTTCCTTTTTCGGGTTCCGTCGAAATAAAAATGGGCCGTTGCTCGAAGGTAGATTGAAACAGATACAGTGTATCGCGGACCGACATGGCCGCCGGAGCGCACATGTCCTCCATTGGCCATTTGTCGGGTACGATATAGTTCCAGTTAACCAGGTCTTTGGAATGCCACCAGCCACCCTGAATGGTGACGAAGAGATAATATTCCTTCTTGTGGTTAACAATGACAGGATCGGCTCCGGATCGATACGAAATTTTCTCGTTGAGCTGCTCGAAATTGTACCGATAACTGATGTCCATCGGGTTGCAGTAAGTTCTTTGCTGAGCGACGGACGGATAGGCAAAAATGAACAGGAGAACCAGATAAAGCGATAAACGCATAAAAATCAGTTGTTATTTCAGGGTTAAAGATAATTTGTTATTGTGAAAGTATAATTACACTTGACCTTGAAATAGCAGCGAACCGTGTCTCGTTCTGGATGCTCACCACAGCTGATTATGTACTTATCGCTTTTGACTGATAATTGCAGCTATCTGGCTACGAAAATTCATCAGATGACGTCTATGAATGGCTAATTTAAAACGCTGGTATGCAGCCGGTGCGCTAGATCTTCATCGATCAACTCATGGTTCATCCAGACTCCTGCTTTACCTCCGTTCGTGGCAGCGATCGACACCTGCCGAAAGGGAGTGCTGTTGTCTCCAGCCGCATACAAACCTGGTATGTTGGTTTGGCCGAATTCACCGATCTTAATCAGGCCAGATTCGTCGAAATCACACCCCAGCTGGGCAGCCAGTTCACTATGTTGCCGAAACGGAACGGGGCTGAAAATGGCGTCCAGTTCGTGGATCGATCCGTCTGGAAAGCGAAGGTTTTTTAGCTGACCTTGTTGATGCTCGACGGCTACAATTTCGGTTTCAATAACCGGTATGCCAAGCTGTTGTGTCGTTTGCCATTGCTCAGCCGTTAGGGTAGCCGGGCCGTTTGTAAACAAGGTTAAATCAGGACTCCAGTGTTGAATGAGTCGCACCATTTTGTTGGCAATATCACCGTTGGCGATGATACCGAGTCGTTGACCATGAACTTCATAGCCGTGACAGTAGGGGCAGTGCAAAATGGATCGTCCCCAACATTCGGCAAACCCGTCGATTGCTGGCATGATATCGTGAATACCGGTTGCCAATAGCAATTTGCGCGATCGGAACTGATGCCCGGCTGCGGTTTCCACTATAAATCCACTCGACTCAGGGCGCGCTACTGTCGCCAGATCATTTACGAATGAAACTGTTGGATATTGCAGCAGTTGCTCTTTGGCGATGGCTGCAATCTGGGCGGGCGTCTCACCGTCGCGGGTCAGATAGCTATGGGAGTGGGGCGTCTGCCGATTGCAGGGCTGGCCGCTATCGATGACAAGCACTTTCCTTAACGATCGTCCGAGGAGTAAAGCCGCGCTCAAACCAGCATAACTCCCACCAACAACGACAACGTCGAATGTATCTGTTGTACCCATGATTCCTGTATTGTTTTGACAAAAATACAGCAGCGGATTCACTAATGCAACAATGTTGCATTAGTGAATCCGCTGAAATCGATGATCATGGGATTGCTATAATCTCTAAAGCGACTTAACGAGCTTATTTTCAGCTTTATGGCTGATTAGTGGTAATCGCCAGAAGTGTTCGGGTCGCTAAAATGGCTTGTCAGCACCAGAAAAGGGGATGAATTTTCCAGTACATCAAGTCATTTATCTCAGCAATCTTCGGCTCCACAGTCAGCCTCTGTGGTTACCTCTGTTTCGAGCGTGGCATGGCCAATATTACGGTGTAATAACCGATGACGAACATCAGCTTTGAGAGCCGTTTCGGCACTGTCGGACAGGCCGGGTTGTAAGACAAGGTGAGCTGTAAGCGCATTTTCGGTCGTACTCATAGCCCATACATGGACGTGATGTACATCGCGCACACCGGCAACCGTCCGCAGATCGGCCAGCACAGCGGGTAGGTCGATATCGGCCGGAACGCCATCGAGCGAGAGCCGCAAACTATCATTGAGCAGCCCCCAGGTCGAACCCAGAATGACGGCAGCGACGGCCAGCCCGATAGCCGGATCGAGCCAGACCCAGCCGGTATAACTGATGATAACACCAGCTATGACTACGCCAAGCGACACCAACGCGTCGGCCGCCAGGTGCAGATAAGCGCCTTTTACGTTCAGGTCGTGGTCTTTATCGCGGAAGAACAACAGCGCCGAGGATGCATTGATGAGGATACCAAATCCGGCGACCCAGGCAACAGGACCACCGGCTACCGGCTCCGGGTGCTTGAAACGCTGGATACTTTCCCACAAAATAGCCCCGATCGTAACCAGCAGGATGACAGCGTTGGTCAATGAAGCCAATACTGTGCTTTTCCGATAGCCATAGGTGAAACTCGGTGTTTGCCGAACACGTGCGAGCCGAAAGGCCAACAGCGAAAGGAGCAAACTGGCCACATCACTCAGATTATGTCCTGCATCAGCAATCAGTGCCAGTGAATTGTAGTAGAATCCCATAGCGAATTCAACCACTACATAAACCGAATTCAGCACCGCCCCGATAATCAACGCCCGGTTGACGGATGTCAGAACCGTGGGGCCGTGGTTATGGCCTGCGTGACTATGGGCAGAGTCGTGGAGATCGTGAGCCATGCTTATAATTTCAGTTTAATACCTCCGTTGATGATTCGGCCATCGGTTGGGGCATAAATATCCGTAACAAATGTTGGCTGCGTTGGCGTACCATGAACCAACGGTTCAAAACGCGATTGCCGGACATCCAGGAAGTTCTCGAAATTAATAAAAATGCTCCCAAAGGACCATTTCCGTTCGATCATATAGCCCATCGTCCAGTATGAGCGCGTAATGGTGCCATCCGTTCGTTGTTGTTGACCAGAATAAAACGCTTCAAATCCGGTTTTTAGCTTGTCTGTCTCGTAGAGCGTTGTAAAGTAAAGCCGGTGTTTGGCCGTTAATGGAATCATACCCGTCAGGTTATCGTATCGGCGCTGGGTGTCAATAAATGAATAGCCTAAAAACGCATGAATGTCATGATAGACCAATCGAACATTCGTTTCGAAACCTCGCGTGTTGAGGTGACCTGCGGCCGTGCGAAAGGCATAACCATCAGTCTGGGGGCTCAACACCGTCAGGCGATTCAATTGCGTATAGAAGAACAACTGATTGATCGATAGTGTGGTTTCGTTTCCTAGCTCTGTGCGGTAATTAATATCCCAGTTCAGACCGATGGATGATTCGGTCTGGTTGCTCTGGATAGAGCGCAAGTTGACTCCCCGGAACGATAACCGTTCGGCATCTTCCGTAAATAGGGTCGGGGCTTTGTAGCCTAATCCGCCACCCAACCGGCTCGACCAGTGTTCTGTAGCGCGGTAGAGCAATGAAAAGCGGGGCAATAAAAATGCCTTTGGTGAATCTGAATCGGTCGTTCCGCCAACACGTGTGGTAACGACGTCTCCGCGTAGACCCGTTTCCAGGCTCAAGTGTTCCGAGAGCGTAAGCGTATTCTGCACGAACACACCGGCAATGCTCTGTCGATAGACGGAGGGGTCGGTGAAGGTCGATTGAGGGCTGTTGTCGCGAAAACTATCGGTCCAGACATTTAAACCCACAATCCAGTCTGATTTTGGCTGATGTTTAAAGTAACTGAGTTCAGTGAACGATGAATGTTGCTGACCATCGAACCGGTAATCGGGCAGGACAATGGCCCGGTTAAAGCGGCTGTAACTGTTTTTTACGGTCAGCACCGCGTCACTGGTAAATCGCTTTTCCAGCCGGAATTGCGTCGCTAACCGTCGTGAATCATTGGCCTCCGTATAGCCCGTTGCCGATTCATTCCGGATGATTGGCAGATAACCGCCCGTACGCTGTTCATTTGACCAGATTAGCCCCGCCGATACAGTCATGGTGGCGTTTGGATACCAGAATAGTTTGGGTTGCAGGGTAGTTCGGGCCGTTTGGGGCAGATCAGAAAACTGGTCGTGGTTCGGGTCGAAAGCACGTTGCAGATTGCGGGTAGCATAGAGCGTAATCCCAATTTTATCGTTTCGCTGGGCATAATACCCATTCAGATCCAGGCCCAGCGCCGACGTGCCGTTGATCAGGAATGACAGGTCGCGTTGACGAGTCGGTTCTTTCGTAACCAGATTGACCAGCCCCGCAATAGCTCCACTGCCATATAACGTAGACTGACAGCCTTTTACCACTTCCACCTGTTTCAGGTTGAGGGGCGGCACCTGCATCAGACTCAATCCACTCGAAAAACCGCTGTAAAGTGGTAAACCATCCTGCAACAGTTGCGTGTAGCGACCATCGAGTCCCTGAATCCGGAAGGTTGCATTGGCCGACATAACCGATGTCTGTTGTACCTGAATGCCCGGACTTTCACGCAAAATCACGGCGATATTGGCGGGTTGCATGTTGGCTTTTTCATCGAGTTCTTCGGCATCAATAACCTCAACGCGAGTCGGTTCATCGGCTACCGTTCGACCGCTTCGGGTGGATGAAACGGTAACCTCTTCCAGTGCTTCTTCGGAGGTTTCGAGCGCAAAACGAATTGTATCGCTAATGGGTAAATTAATTGTTTGCGTAACAGACAGGAAACTCACCGCCGATGCCCTGATTTTATAAGGGCCAGCAGTTGGTAGCCGGAGCTGGGCGTTTCCGGCAGTATCGGTAACCGCGCCGTTTGTGGTGCCGATGATCAGGACAGTAGCACCGGGTATCGGTTGGTTTGTGGTCGCATGGCGCACCGTAATGTGTAAGGTATCCTGCCCCTGAGAAGCCGTGTTTCGGAAAACGGCTGCCAAAAGCAATAGGAATAGAAAAACGTTTTTCATTCTGTAGGATGAATACAATGGAACAATTCAGCCAATGGATGATTGGCCGTGAAGAAATCCATGAAAAACGGTTACAATTTGGGCGGCTGCCAGACGGACTGAATCACATCCGCATGATTGGGAGACTGATAGGCAAAAAACTGACGGATGGGGAAAATGGTCGTCAGCTTAACGGACAGGCTGTAGCTGAAAATCCGGGGAATGGAAAAGCCAGCACAGGTTGCGCAGTGGCAGAATGGGCTACATGGCGCTTTGTGCCCATGATCAGGATCGTCGGTCGAATGAGGAGTTGCGGTGTTAGAGGCTATACGTTCGTGCGCATGGCAGTCGGCATCCGGACAGGGGAGACCCGCCAGCAACAACAGCCAAAACGAAAAAAGGTATACGACCAACTTCATAAGCATAAATGTAAAGCATGAGTTAATGCAACAGGTAGTCAAAAACGTTAATAGAAGCAGATAGGGGGCATTTTGTTGATTTATTCCTTGTTTTTACCGGGCTAATCCAGTTAGTTTGCCCCAACGTTCTTTGTTTTCCGTCAAACAGGCTATGGTTTTCCTGAGAGCTTCAGGAAATTAAAAAGGAATCGTGTGAGAATCACGAGCAGACGTTGCTACTGTCAGTGACCGTTAGAAAAGGGTTTGCCCTCGATGTCCATTGTTCCAACAGCGGTTCGCCGTTGTGAAGGGATGAGAAGGACGGCAAATACCGTCACAAGCCAGGAGACTTGCCTTAGCCCTGCTGATTGCGCCTACACGCTATTAGGCTTCATCAAGATTGACCGCTTCTTCTTTTCTCTTCTTTCGGTGGGGATGGGTGTGGTGTGTCGTGTTGATAAAGTCCTGGTAATGTGATAGACGTATGGAGTTCGGCAACGAACGCGATCAATCATTTTTATCAATTAACAACATGATCGCACACAACCTCGGCTATCCACGAATCGGTAGCCACCGCGAACTCAAAAGGGCCTGTGAACAGTTCTGGGCCGACAAAATCACACGTCAGCAATTGCAGGAAATCGGTCGGCGCATCCGACAGGACAACTGGCTGACCCAACAGCAGGCTGGCATTACGCTGGTTCCCTGCAACGACTTCTCGTTCTACGATCAGGTACTGGATATGTCCCTGACCGTTGGAGCTATTCCGAAGCGGTTTCAGCCGCTGCTCGACCGGCCCGACGTTGACCGGCTGACGCTTTACTTTGCCATGGCGCGCGGGTATCAGCAGGATGGTCTGGACCTGAAAGCGATGGAAATGACCAAGTGGTTCGATACCAATTATCATTACATCGTTCCGGAATTTACGGTCGATCAATCGTTTGAGCTCTTCTCCGATGCGATTTTTGCCGAATTTGACGAAGCCCGACAAACGCTCGGCACAACGCCAAAACCCGTATTGATCGGCCCCGTATCGTATCTGCTTTTAGGTAAAGAAAAGGAATCTGGTTTCGATCGGCTGGATTTACTGGATCGGTTGTTGCCCGTTTATGAACAGGTGTTGACCAGCCTTCAGGCGCTGGGAGCTGATTGGATTCAAATCGATGAGCCCTGTCTGTCACTCGATCTGACCGATCGGCAGCGGGAAGCTTTTGCTGTAACGTATAATCGACTCAAAGGGCAGTTTCCCCAACTTAAATTCCTGCTGGCCTCCTACTTCGAATGCTATGGGGCTAATCTGAATCTGGTGGTTCAACTGCCCGTCGATGCCCTGCATCTTGATCTGGTCCGGTGTCCAAGCCAGCTGGAAGACTTATTAAAAACCGATTTCGTCAATCAACAGACCCGTTTGTCATTGGGTATGGTAGATGGGCGTACGATCTGGATCAATGATCTGGAAAATTCGCTGACTATGATTCAGCGAGCAGCCGATGCGATAGGAGCCGAGCGCCTGTTACTTGCGCCATCCTGTTCATTACTGCATGTTCCCTGTGATCTGAATTCAGAAACCAATGGAAAGAGCCTGACGCCCGAAATAAAGCAGTGGCTGGCTTTCGCCCGGCAAAAGCTGGATGAGGTTTCGACATTGGTTACGCTGTTCCGGGAACCGAATAACGGGCAGGCAACAGAAGCCCTGGTCGCCAATCAGGCCGCGTTGGTCGCCCGCCGACAGTCACCGCTTATCAACCGCCCAACCGTGCAGGCTCGTCTGGCATTACTGACGGATCAGGATGCCCGTCGTCATGGAACGTTTGCCCAGCGTCAGGCTCTGCAACATGATCGGCTCAAATTGCCATTATACCCAACAACGACGATTGGGTCGTTTCCGCAGACTGAAGCGGTTCGGGCCAACCGCGCTAAATTCAAGAAAGGTGACAGGACACTGGAGCAGTACGAAGACTTTATTCGAACCGAAACTGAGCAGGCGATTCGCTGGCAGGAAGAAATCGGACTGGATGTACTGGTTCATGGTGAGTTTGAGCGGAACGATATGGTCGAATATTTCGGCGAGCTACTCGATGGATTCGCGTTCAGTGAAAACGGATGGGTACAGAGCTATGGCTCACGCTGCGTGAAACCACCAATCATTTACGGCGATGTGCATCGGCCCGCGCCAATGACCGTACGCTGGTCGCAATATGCCCAGTCGTTGACCAGTAAGCCGCTTAAAGGAATGCTCACTGGGCCAGTTACCATTCTGCAATGGTCGTTCGTGCGCGACGATCAGCCGCGTCGGGATACCTGTCTGCAAATTGCGCTGGCTATTCACGATGAGGTTGTCGATCTGGAAGCGGCTGGTATTGGCGTTATTCAGATTGACGAACCTGCTCTGCGGGAAGGACTTCCGCTGCGCCGGGAGAACTGGGCCGCTTATCTGGCCTGGGCGGTTATGGCTTTTCGGGTGGCGGCTTCGGGGGTTCAGGATCATACGCAGATCCATACGCATATGTGCTATGCCGAGTTCAACGATATTATTGGTGCGATTGCCGAACTGGACGCCGATGTGATCACCATTGAAACGTCCCGATCACAGATGGAACTGCTGGACGCGTTCGGAAAATTTGCTTATCCCAACGAAATAGGCCCCGGTGTTTATGACATTCATAGCCCTCGTGTGCCAACGGTTGACGAAATGGTTGAGCTCTTACAAAAGGCAGCAACTGTTTTGCCCGCCCGTAATTTGTGGGTGAATCCAGACTGTGGATTGAAAACGCGCCGGTGGTCAGAAACAGCCGATGCGCTGAAAAATATGGTTCAGGCTGCCCAAACAGCCCGCGATTTAGTTACAGAGACAGTGTAACTAGTCATGGCCTTCTGTCCAAACGGGCAGAAGGCCTTAATCGCCCATATTATGGATTTTTGCGGACCATACGACAAACAAGTAGCGAACACCTATCGAGTAACCCAGATCACACCGTTGTGGGGTGGTTGGGAGTTCAGACAGAATCCGGCATTATCAACTGGTACAGCGGGTTGGCTGGCGTTGGCGAAAACGTATGATTGGGAGCTGTCAGCGCCAGTCCGTCGTGATTTGATAAGTGGTGACTGGGCCATTGTTATAACGGATACGTCGCAGATTATTCGCTATGTAAATAACCAATTCGAGCGAATGACGGGTTACAAAAACCACGAAGCAACGGGCCGTCGACCTGATTTTTTGCAGGGAGTCAAGACCGATCCTTCATCGAGGCAGCGGATCAGGAAGGCGATTGACCAGCAGAAAATCGTTGACGAACGAATACTGAATTATCGCAAAGATCAGACAGCATACTGGTGTCATATCATTATTCGCCCCATCGTTAATCGACAGAAACAAGTAGTTAATTTTGTTGCCTTTGAACAGGAAATTGAATCAAATGACCGCTATAGCCATCAATAAACATGAGCATACGACTTGCCCTCGCTGTCAACGCTCTTTCGAGTGCCGCGTGGGTAGTATCAACCTGTGCCAGTGTCAGACACTGACGCTAACCGACGACCAGCGACAGTATATCAATTCGCTGTATCAGGGATGCCTGTGCGCAGCTTGTTTGCATGTACTTCGATCGGAATATAATCAACTTAACCACCAGAAGAAAGTAAATCAGCTGCTGCATGGGCATTGACAAAACAACCGCCATTGCGGATCGAATTTCAGCGGCCGAAACGCGCATATTTAAAGCTGTATTTCCCAGTACGACGAACCATTACGACACGCTCTTTGGCGGTACTGCCATGCAATTAATGGATGAAGTTGCCTTTATCGCGGCTACCCGGTTTGCTCGTAAGCGCATGGTTACCGTATCGTCCGATAAAATCAATTTTACGAAGTCCATTCCGGCGGGTACCATTATTGAACTCGTCGGCCGGGTTGATTATGTTGGCAATACCAGCATCCGAATCGCCGTCGAGATTTATGTCGAAGAGATGTACTCGATGGAACGTCACCAGGCCATTCACGGTACGTTTACGTTCGTTGCGCTGGATGAAGATAAAAAACCAATCCGCATTTTGTAAAACAGGCGATACCGGCAAACGGAGCTTATGAATTATAAAGCCATTACAACCCTCAAGAAAGCGGATACGGAGGGGCGAGTGCCCCAGCACACACTGGATCAATACATTCGTAGTGAACTTTCTCAACAGTTAATCAAAGCCCTGACACCCCATTTGCCGATTAATAGCAACCGGCAAACTCAAGTGGAGGGCACGGTCGATTTTACCACGGAGCTAATTTTTCTGCAACCGCACCAGTGGGAGCAGCTTAAAGAATCGTTGACTGGTAGCCTGAATTCGTTGTTACCTGAACAGCAATTCGTTATTCGACAACTTATCGATGAAGTTGAGAAACAATAGACAGGATAGCTTCCCTTATGATTTCGTAGCCATTGACCAGACTCGATAAGCAATCATTTATCGTTGGGGAGAAGGCTTGGTTATTTTCTTTTTGCAACATTGTTGCAAAAAGAAAAATAGTCTTTAGATTTGCCACATGGCAAGTCAAACTACTGTTGCAACGGCGGGCAAGCCCGTCGATAATCGTTTACCGGTTACGGTATTGAGTGGTTTTCTGGGAGCCGGAAAAACAACACTCCTCAATCATGTACTTCATAACCGGCAGGGTTTAAAAGTAGCCGTGATTGTCAATGACATGAGCGAAGTTAACGTCGATGCAGCGCTCGTCAGGCAAGAAGGTATGCTCTCGCGCACAGAAGAAAAACTGGTCGAAATGTCGAATGGCTGTATCTGCTGCACGCTGCGCGAGGATTTAATGATTGAGGTCGAAAAATTGGCGACGGAGGGCCGATTCGATTATCTGCTGATTGAGTCGTCGGGCATTTCGGAGCCATTGCCTGTAGCACAGACCTTCACCTTTCAATCTGATAGTTCGATAGACGAAGACAATAGGGTCGATCTGTCGCGCTTTGCCCGCCTTGACACTCTGGTAACGGTGGTCGATGCGTTCAATTTTTCCCGCGATTTCGGCAGTATCGATACTGTATATGATCGTAAACTGAATGAAGACACGGCAGATACCCGAACGATTGTCAATCTGCTGACCGACCAGATCGAGTTTGCCGATGTCGTTATCCTGAACAAAACAGATCTGTTGAGCCGCTATCAGGTAGGTGAGCTGAACGCTATTCTGCAAAAACTGAACCCTAAAGCCAGACTTATTGAAAGCCAGTTCAGCAAGGTCGATCCGACCGAAATTCTGAACACGGGCCGATTTGATTTCGACGAAGTATCACAATCAGCAGGCTGGATTCAGGAGATACAGAATCAGAAAAGCGGCAAAGGTCATACCCCTGAAACCGACGAATACGGGATCTCATCGTTTGTTTTCCGCGACCGGCGACCATTTCATCCGATGCGCTTCTGGCACTATCTGAGTGCGGATTTCCCGGCAGGTATTCTCCGAAGTAAAGGATTGTTCTGGTTGGCTTCCCGACCGGATGATGCGCTGAATTTTAGTCAGGCTGGTGGCAGCCTGCGAGCCGAATCGGCCGGTGTGTGGTGGGTGTCGATGCCTTTTTCTCAACGTATCCAGTACGGGTCATTTCTGGAAAATCGGCAATCTATAGAATCTGGCTGGCACAAACGCTTCGGCGATCGGCAGAACGAACTGGTCATCATTGGGCAGGATTTGCACCCGGAAAAAATCACAAAAGAGTTGCAGGATTGTCTATGTACTGAATTGGAAATGAGGCATATGGAAATCGGTGGCGTTTTTGGCGATCCCTTTCCAAGGGGTAGTGAATAATGAAAGATGGCTGCTGGAAAATGGATAGCAGGTGGCAATACGGATACATTCTTTATCAATAAATCTTTTGTTGCGGGAGGGTGAGTGTCTAACGGCTTCACTTGATGGTTGGGCATTCGTGCGATTGGGTACTTTCGTGATTGCCAAGCACTCCCCTCCGGCCAAAATAAATCGTACGGATTATAATACTGACAGCCCACTTGATTCGATGGGAAATCTGGGGGCAAAGCAGTCTGGCAGGTTTGGCGGTTTGTGGTGTTGCCCTGGTTGGGGGATTCGCTTACCTGATTCCGTCCGTTGTGTTGCGTCAATGGTTGCCCCTGTTCATCAGTTTATCGACGGGGGTGTTGTTGGGGGACGCGTTTCTGCACCTGCTACCCGAATCACTCGAGCGAATTGGTAACGTTCAGCTTGTTTTGCTGGAAGTGCTGGCAGGCATCTTTCTCTTTTTTAATCTTGAAAAGCTGATCCGGTGGCGTCATGACCAACGTCTGACAACAGGCGCTGTAGTAAAGCCGTTAATTTCCATGAATTTGCTGGGGGATTCCCTGCATAACTTCCTTGATGGAACGCTCATTGCAGGTAGTTTTTTAGTTAGCCCAACGGCTGGCTGGGCCACAACCGCGGGGTTGCTATTGCACGAATTGCCGCAGGAAGTGGGCGATGTCGGTACGTTGCTCTATGGTGGTTTTAGCATCCGTCGGGCAGTAGTTTATAATTTGCTATCGGCTCTAACATGCCTCTTGGGAATCAGTACCGTACTTCTTGCCGGACTATGGTTCGAAGCGTATCTGATTTATCTAATGCCGGTAGCAGCAGGTGGATTCATCTATGTGGCTTCCAGCGATTTAATACCTGAATTACATCGTTCCAATCAATCCGGTATGTCGTGGTTTCAGAGCCTGTTCGTGCTGATGGGCATTGGGCTGATGCTGTGGCTAGCCTCACTCGAATGACGGTTACTGTATGCTTTTGGCTTGTTCCATAGCCTGTTGGGTTTGTTGCTGAATTTGTTTGATGTTCGTCAGAAATGCCTGTTGTAGATCGCGCATCTGGTCGGCAGGAAGATCTTTGGTGTCGCTGTTATGATGATGGTGGTGGCCTTTATCATGCTCGTGATGATGCTCATGCTTCATGCCGGGCACTTCTACCAGATTTTCCTCCCACTGCTCAAATGCCGTTTTCAAACTATCGAGCGATTGGGCCGTGATTTTTGCCTCAGGGGTCATTTTTTTAATAAGCACAGTACGTACCGAGTCAATCTCATCAATCAGAGGTTCTACCTGTTCCTGTACGTTGATCGCTTCATTATGAAATGTTGCAGCTTCATTCAGTATGGACTGGTCGGCGTCAGTTTTCCCGGAGCAGGCAGCTAAAGATAATGCCAGGCAGAAAAGAATAAAGTTGCGCATAAGTGGGTAGTTTTTTAGGCAAAGATATAAATTTATGCAACAATGTTGCGTTTATGTCGAATTGTTCAGTATTCCCTATATAAATGGTTGGGTGTTGAGCGGAGAGTATAAACTTTCTCCGGTTAAAATAACCGGACCAAAGCGATCACACTCTATCTTTGTTCGCCATGAAAAACGTGCTGGTCTTTGTTCTCCTCATTGCAACGCTGCTGCCAACGGTCAGCCAGTGGGGAACCATTGCGTATTATCATGCCAACAGGGACTACATCGCCCGTGTTTTGTGCGAAAACCGGGATAAGCCTCAACTTCACTGCGATGGCCAATGCTATCTGGCTAAGCAATTGAAAGCCCAACAGGACAAACAGGATAAGGAAACCACCGAACGGGTTCAAACTACCCCCGTTTTGCAGTTGTTCTTTGAGGCTAGTCAACCGTTTGCGTTTAGCCCGTTCTGGACGCAGTCCCTGCCAATGAATTTCTTCGAGTATACTTTTTCAATCGCACTGGCCCCGTTGATGGGGTTCTTTCGTCCTCCGCGGTTTTAAGTCAAGCCGTTTATCTATCTACGTATCTGGAGTAATTGCTATCGTCCAGGCGCAGGAGCTATCCTCGTCCGTGGACTCTGGCCGTTTCTAAGGCGAACCTTACTAAGCGGCATTTCAGGGCTTCATGCCCGTAGCCTTACTTATTTGCTTGACTTAAACTAACTTCTCGTGATAACCTATAAATTGCTCATGGCCATTGGCTTATGGGTTGCAGCTGCCTGCATGGCAACTGCTCAATCCACCTGTCAGGGGTTGATTTTTGACGCTCAAACCAAAGAACCCATACCCGGTGTAACCCTGATTGCTCCCGATGGGAAATCTGGCGTCGTTACCGATGCGAACGGACGGTTCTCACTGACTCCCACTGTTAACGAGGTCATTGTGTCGGCTGTAGGGTATCGCCGACAACGAGTGACATTAACGCCCAATCAGTCAGTACACCTTGCTCTTGAACCAGCCGTTGAAGACTTGCAGACGGTCGTGGTAACGGGCAATCGGGAAGCCGCGTTGCGTACCGAAACACCGATTGCTATTTCGAAGCTGTCGCCCAGACTAATCGAAGAGACAAAGCCAACCAGTATTTATGAGGTGATCAACAAGACACCGGGCGTACTGATGGTTAACCTGAACAATGAGCAGCATATGATGGCGATTCGGCAGCCGATGACCACCAATGCGTATTTCCTGTACCTGGAAGATGGCGTTCCGATTCGGCCAATGGGCGTGTTCAATCACAACGCCTTGCTCGAATTGAATCAATTTACGGTTAGCTCCATTGAGGTAGTTAAGGGACCGGTATCCTCAATTTATGGGCCAGAGGCCGTGGGGGGAGCCGTAAACTTCATCACCCAACGCCCAACTGCCGTGCCAACGGCCCGCGTGGGCATCCAGTTCGACCAGTGGGGATATCAGCGGCTTCAATTTGGCACGGGAGTCCAACGGGGCAAATTGGGTATTTATCTGGGAGGGTTTGTGTCCCGGCAGCGTGATTCGTGGCTGGCCAGCTCTGACTACGACAAGTCCTCGTATTTTGCCCGGCTCGACTATGCGTTTACACCCCGTACGCGCCTGACGGGGACGCTCTCCTACAATAACTACAATTCGCAGACTAGTGGCAGCGTCGATAGTACCGCGTTTTTTGCCCGTCAGTACGTTAGCACAACTGATTTTACCTATCGGAAAACGTTCTCGCTGCGTAGTCGCCTGACACTCGAACAGGACTGGAAAGATGGATCACAATCATTCATAACGGCATTTGTACGGAATAATAGCGTGGGGCAAAATCCGGCCTATTCGATTCGATGGACAACGGGTTCTTCAACCGCTATGGGGCAGATTAACAGCAACGATTTCAAGAGTTTTGGGATCATTGCCCAGCATACGCAAAAGCTAAATTTCCTGAACAGCAAGCTACTGGTCGGGGCCACACTCGATCTGTCGCCCAATGCGTATTATGCCTATCAAACCGATATGGCGGCTGAATTACGATCCGATAAAAAATCAGTTGCGAAATACACGCTGTTAAAAGAAAGGCCTGATATCCAGCTGGCTAATTATCAGGCCGATATTCACAACATAGCGGCTTATCTGCAATATGATTTCGAGCCATTACCTAAACTGCGGGTATCGGCGGGGCTTCGCTACGACCGGATGGCCTTCGACTATACCAATGCGCTGGATAAGAGTTCAGGCGATAAATCATTTAGTCAGGCTACGCCAAAAATCGGGGTCACGTATGATCTGGGGAATGGTAAGGGGCCATCCAGTATGGGTGTGTATGCGAATTATTCGAAGGGTTTTTCGCCCCCGGCCCTTACGTCGATTTTCATAAAGCGAACTCTACCAACGGCTTCCGGCGATTTGTTCTACTACAATCTTCAGCCAGCCACATTCGACAATACGGAAATCGGTGGCTGGGCTTCATTGTTCAACAATAAGGTGTACGTAGATGGAGCGCTCTACCAGATGAATGGCAGGAACGAACTGCTCAACATTCGCCAGCCCGACAACTCAACCGATTACCAGTCAGCGGGCCGGACAGTACATCGGGGTATTGAACTGGGCGTCACGTACCGGCCTTCAAAACAGGCATTCTTCCGTTTCGGAGGGACGCACGTTGTGCATCGGTTTGTGGAATTTACACTTAGTCAGCGGGCATCCGATGCGGTGCAGAACGTCGATGGTAAAGATATGCCCTCGGCTCCACGCACGCTCTGGAATACGGAGATCAGTTACTATCCGGCCTGGCTGAAAAATTTCCGGACGTCGGTAGAATGGCAGCATGTGTCGAGCTGGTTTCAAAATCAGACCAATACGGTTAGCTATGGTGGCTATGACTTTGCCAATGTACGAATCGGGTATCAATGGAAGGGTATTGAGCTGTATTCGAACATACTCAACGTAACCGATGCGCTATTCGCCACGAATGCAACACGGGGCAATAATGCCACGGATCGAACGACCTATACCCCGGCAGCTCCGCGCACATTTGTGTTCGGCATTCAATATAGTTTTTCCGGTAAATGACAATCCGGCCGGTTCGCTCGTGCTGGCTCTACATAAATCATAAACAACATGACATACTCATTTCTAATCGCTCTTTTTGGCTGGTTGATGGCCTTTACGCCCGCTACCGAAACAACCGTTTCTAATCCACAATTCGTTGGAGCAACCCCTCGTCTGACGACCGATGCGGTCGGAAATCCACTCCTGAGCTGGGTTGAAAAAGACGGGGAAAAAGGAGCCGCGTTCTACTTTGCTATTTCGGCGAATGATCGTACCGACGGAATGGCCCCTGTATTTGGGCCGAAAATTCGCGTGAAAACGCCGACAAACATCGCTGCTCATGCGGAAGGGATGCCTAAAATTGCGGTCAAAGCAGATGGTACGCTCGTCGCCATTTTTGAAGTGCCGCGCCCTACGTCAGCTTCTCGCTTTGCTGGTGATTTACTGTTCACCATGTCAGCTGATCAGGGCAAAACCTGGACAGAACCGAAGCCAGTTCATCGGGATGCAACGCCGGGGAAAAGTCATTCGTTTGCTGATATAACCCGTTTGTCTAACGGTGAAATCGGCGTGGTATGGCTTGATGAGAAATTGCCCGGTCTGGAAGGCCGTCCGGTCGTATTTGCTCAGACTGCCAAAGGCAAAGGGTTCGGCCCGGCTGTGCTGGTGGAGAATAATGCCTGCCAGTGTTGCCGGACGAACGTATTTGTCGACGCCAAGAAAAACATTCATCTGACGTACCGCGACCTGATCCCTGCCACAAAATCGGGTGAGGTTGCTTCCCGCGACATCAGTACGGCTGTTTCGACTGACGGCGGCAAAACGTTCAGCAAACCGCAGCTTGTATTTGCCGATCATTGGCAGGTGAATGCCTGTCCACACGCGGGGCCGGTAGTAGCTGAATTGGGCAATGATCTATTGATGACGTGGTTTTCGGGAAAAGAAGACGCGCCAGGGCTTCGATTGGCCCGGTTAGGTTCCGATAAACTGGTATCAAGCGTATTGACGAGCCGGGCGAAACATCCGCAGGTAGCAACGGCGAATGGGCGAATTGTTTGGCTCTGGGATGAATCGGTTTCTAAAGACGGCTCTGGCGAAATGAGTTCATTTGTTCAGCGGATCGGAATGCGAACGGTATTGGGAAAGGACGTGAGTCCAACAACGTACCTGACAACCGAAAATGCCGATGCGAAGTATCCGGTTGTGCTGGCCACGAAAAAAGGCCTGCTCATTGCTTATGAACAGACAACAAATTCGCAGAATACGGTGATAGTTAGCCGGTTAGTGGATACGCTATAAAATTGGTTCAGGCAGGTTGGCGTACAGGCATCCGATAGTCGAAGTAAATGCCGGACAATTTCTTCCTGAACGAACTGGCGAACTCTAAAAATAGAATAGTAACCAGTTCGTTATTCATACGTCCCAACGGCTATGCTTCGTCGATTACCGCCCATTATTCAGTTTATTTTCGTTTGTATGACTGGGCATCTGCCTGGGCACCCTGGCAGGCTTTCTGAACGAATGTACACAACACCCATTTAGTGCAGCGAATGCGCTTATCTGGCTGTTCCTGATGATCGTTAGCGGTAGTATCGTGACATTAATTATCCTTTATAGCCGCAACGGGTTAAGGTAAATCAACGTATTGAACGTAAAGTAACTTCGAAACTTTGAGCCATGAAAAACTATTTCTTTTTATCGCTGGTGTTGATGGGAGCTATTGGAGTTGCCGTCGTTTCCTGCGACACAACCAATCCCTACGTTCCTCCTGAACCGATTGGCTCATTATCGCTAACATTCGACAACATTGCAGGCACTCAGGATCTTAAGCTAAACGCCACCACCTACCAGAATTCAGTCGGAGAGTCGTTTGTCGTGACGAAATTCAATTATTTTGTGAGCAACATTCAGCTCAAAAAAGACGATGGCAGTACATATACGCTACCGCAGGGGGCCAGCTATTTTCTGATTGAAGAAGAGAAGCCCGCTTCACTCTCGCTGACGCTGGCAAGTATACCATCCGGAAACTATACGGGAATGACGTTTGTGGTGGGTGTAGACAGCCTGCGTAGTCTGGCCGACATTAGCCTGCGAACAGGCGTGCTCGATCCAGCTCTAAACGATGGCATGTACTGGGAATGGAACTCAGGGTATATTTTTATGAAACTGGAAGGGACGTCACCACTGGCACCGGCCGCTCAGAATAATACCTTCTTTTACCATATCGGTGGTTTTGGTGGAGGATTCAACGGGAAAAAGACGATTAATAACCTACGTACGATTTTATTATCGTTTAACGGCGATGTAGTAAAAGTTGACCCTTCCGTCAAACCTAAAGTTCAACTAAAGGCCGATGTATTGAAAGTCTTTAATGGCCCAACAAAACTGAGTATTGCTCAGAATTCATCGGTTATGTTCGATCCCTATTCGACAAATATTGCCACTAATTACGCAGCCATGTTTAGTTACGACCGAACTCAGGCGAACCAATGACCCAATGTACTTTCCATAGCGCTAAAAAGTTAGGGCTGGTCATCAGTCTCTTTTTGTTTGGGCTGGCTGTGGCCTGTCAAACAAAATCGGGCGGTAGTGATGACCCCGCTCCCGATACGACAGATACGGGTGGTGTGCAATTTCATACTACCCCTGTTCCGTTTCGGCAACCGGCCAATTTTCCCACTCCTGTTTACGAACTTAGTCAGAACCCATTAACGGTTCAGGGTGTAGCTTTAGGAAAGTCGTTGTTTTATGACACCCAGCTGTCCCGCGATAGTACGGTTAGTTGTGGATTCTGTCACCAGCAGTTTGCTGGTTTTGCCCACTCCGACCATGCGCTGAGCCATGGAATAGACAATAAGTTTGGAACGCGTAATGTGCCCAGTCTGCAAAATGCGGCATGGGGGCGCGAGTTTTTCTGGGATGGTGGGATAACGGATCTGAACACACTGTTTATTGCCCCGCTCACCAACCCGGTTGAAATGGACATGAAGTTTGCCAATGTCCTGGCGCGGGTGCAGCAAAGTCCCAAATATCCGCAAATGTTTAAGTCCGCCTTTGGTTCAGACACCGTTACGACGGCTCGGTTCCTGAAAGCGATTTCGCAGTTTGTATTGACGCTCGTTTCCGCTGATTCGCGCTATGATAAATACGTCAGGAAAGAATCCGGGGGCGACCTGACAAGTGATGAACTGGCGGGACTGACGCTATTCAAGCAGAAGTGTGCGACCTGTCATGCCACCGATTTATTCACGGATTATAGCTATCGCAACAACGGGCTTCCTGTAAGTAGCATCAACGACCAGGGGCGTTACACGATTACGCTCAATGAAGCCGATCGGCTAAAATTTAAAGTGCCCAGCCTGCGCAATGTTGAGCGTACATTTCCTTACATGCACGATGGGCGCTTCACAACGCTGGAGCAGGTGCTCAACCACTATTCTACGGGAGTGAAAGATAGCCCTACGCTCGATCCGGCTCTGAAAGCGAATGGTCAACTCGGCATTGCATTAACTGCCACCGAACAGCAACAGGTGATCAGCTTCCTGAAAACGCTGACCGATAACACGTTTATTACCAATCGGGCATTCGGGCCGAATTAGTAAGGTCAGAACCGGGATTACGCAGATTTGGGGATTTTCGGGATTTTGCTTTCAGCAACTAGATTAACAAAATCAGATTAATACTCAAATCTGCGTAATCCCGGTTCTGATTAATGAACGTGCTGTAAACGATGCTGGCGAATGTTGATCAGATGGGTAATCACCAGACCCGCCGACGCTGCATAGCCTATGTATTCAAAGATTGGGCTTACGTCTTCCAGCAGAATGGCGATGGTGAACAGACTTAGAAATCCCCAGAGTGATTTTTTGACGGCTGGCAGCGCATAATGGCGTGTTGCCGAATAAACGGCCACAATGTTGACGCCGATAAAGAGGTAGTCCAGGCTCAGGTAACCGAAGCGAAGGTGTTCATCCTGAATCAAAGCAGTGGACATCAATAAAACAGGCGTAATCAGGCAGTGAATAATACACAATACCGACCCGGTAATGCCAATGTAGTCAGCTTTGCGAGAGAGAATATCAGTTTTCATGGGCAAACGCAAAAGTACGATGCTTCGGTCAATCGTACTTCTCTTAACCGGCTTTTTTGCAACAAAGTTGCGCAAATATAATTTTTTGTTCTACATCTACCAGAGGCCGTACTGAAATAAATTAGTTCACTTTGCTTAACAGCGTGTAACCCATCAGTTTACCGTTCTTGTTGTAGGTTTCTGACTTAATGTCCAGAAGCTGATTGTTGGCCCGGTAGCTTACCACACGCATAGTGCCCCGGATAGGAATGCCCATCATCCGGTTCTCAAAATTCATATCGGACGTGACTTTGTAGGTATCGAACGTACCGGCGGGTGTGGTAACTGATTGCTGACCTTCGACCTGTCGGTTGCTCATCGTCATCGACATTGTCATCATCGTATTCCCATTGCTCAGCATATCAGCGTCCATTTGTCCATCTGATAGTTTCTGGCCGACGCTGAGTTTGCCCGGATACACCAGCTTGTTTGTTTTCAGTTTCATTTCCATATCTTTCATACTGCTCTGCATGCCCTGCGCCATGCCCGATAAGTCGGCCACAAGCTCATCGCCCGTGCAGGTATAATGAATCGGATACGAGGGGCGTTGATTGCCTTTTTCGTCCTGAAACTGAGCCACTATGTCCATAATAGTTGAACTGCCTTCTTTGTGGACATCTTTTACCTGATAGATGATTTTGCCGGTAGGTTTATCTTTACCGCTGAACGTACTCATTTCAAAGTTCATTCCGGCTTTAAACGTGATGCCCATACAGTCCTGCGACTGGCTACGGCTTATGGTCATGCAAATGGTGAGCAGTGCAAAGGCAAGCGTTTTCATACAAAAGACGAGTTTAGTTGGAATAAGCCTCTGGCAGAGATCGTGCCACGGTTTATTGATACTCAGGCTTAATTATACCACGGATCTCTGTCCAAAGCCTACTGAAAACAAATGTATCTGTAACTAACAATTAGTAGCCAGGCCCTTGAGTAAACGGTAGCAGGCAGTTCTCAACAGGTAGTCTTTAGTGAACAGCCCGTCTTCATGCCCATACCATGCTCACAACACCCAAAAGCATAATGAGCTTACAAAGATTGCTCAGGTAGCCGAAGTCGCGTCGGGTGTCGGCAAAAACAAGCCGGTAGGTGAGCCAGATGAGTGGAATCAGAAGTACCAGGAAGATCAGGCCAAGCCGCAGATTACTAAGCGAATCGGCGATGAGAAACATACAGAAAATAAACGACCCGATGAGTACGTAGAGCAGGTATTTGGTTCGGCGTAGTCCCCAGACGATCGGCAATGTCCGGCAACCGAACCGGGCGTCGCCCCGAACATCCTGCATGTCTTTGATGATTTCACGGACAAGCGAAATGCCGAACGAAAACAAGGCATAAATAAGCAGCATTTCGGCATTCTGACGGTAATAAACCGCCAGAACAATGAGCGACAAGGCTGTTAACAGCGAAACAACAATGTTCCCAATAAAAGGCTGTCGCTTTAGCTGGGCCGAATAAAGCCACAAAAGTGATACCGAAATAACATCGGTCAGAAATACCCACTTACTCAAATATAAGCCAATGAGACAGCCGATTATGTTGAGGAGTTGATGCGTGCCAATGGCAACTCGACGCTTCAGATAACGACCTATGACCACTCGGTCGGGCTTATTGACGAGATCAATCTTGATGTCGAAATAGTCGTTGATGATATAACCGGCTGCGGCAATACAAACGGTGGATAACGAAAGGAGCCAAATGGTTGGGTCGGTCAGCAGCCGGGGCCAGGCTTCGCGGGGGCCAACCAGAACGAGCCGGGCCAGAAATTGCGTCAATACCACAATCAGCAGATTCTGCACCCGGATCAGCCGCAGGAATCCGAATGCGAAGGCCGAAAAGGGTATGGGCTGACGCGTAGACATGGCGTTTTTTTGCAAAAATAAGGGTTTTCGCGATTAGGTAACTACCGGAATTTGGTGATTGAGGTAATTCGGTAATTGGTTTGCACAATTAGTCAGAGAACCGATCGGCCAATTATGTATTTACCTGGATTAGGCCAATCACCAAATCCTACCCTATCGGGATTCTTTTGCTATATGTTTGGTGTTGTTCGAACAAATCGTTCCCAGCCCACAGGGCTTAATACATGAAAATCGGTATTGTATGCTACCCGACTTTTGGGGGCAGTGGCGTTGTCGCCACCGAACTTGGTAAAGCACTGGCTAAAAATGGCCACCAGATTCACTTCATCACTTATCAGCAACCACCTCGGCTCGATTTTTTCAACGAAAACGTTTTTTATCACGAAGTAAATATACCATCATATCCGCTCTTTCAGTACGCTCCCTATGAGTCGGCTCTGGCCAGCGAAATGGTTAATGTAGTAACGAACGAAAACGTTGATTTACTACACGTTCACTACGCTATTCCGCACGCATCTGCGGCCTATATGGCTAAAATGATTCTGCGCTCGCAGGGGCGGAACGTGCCTGTTGTTACAACACTTCATGGTACTGACATCACACTCGTAGGTAAGGATGCATCGTATGAGCCTGTTGTAACGTTCAGTATCAACGAGTCTGATGGCGTTACGTCGGTTTCCGAAAATCTACGACAGGATACGTACGCTCATTTTAAGGTTCACCGCGATATCGAAGTCATTCCGAACTTCATTGATCTGGATCGATTCCGGCGCCAGCAGAAAGAACACTTCAAGAAAGCGATCTGCCCGAACGGTGAAAAACTGATTGTGCACACGTCAAATTTCCGTCGGGTGAAGCGGATCGACGATGCTGTTATGATGTTTTTTCATGTTCAGAAACAGATACCGGCAAAACTATTGCTGGTCGGCGATGGTCCCGAACGTGCCCGAATAGAACGCCTGGTGCGTGACCTGGGCATCTACGATCAGGTGAGGTTTCTGGGCAAGCTGGATGCGGTTGAAGAAGTGTTATCGGTAGCCGATTTATTTGTGATGCCTTCCGAAAACGAAAGTTTTGGACTGGCAGCCCTCGAAGCGATGGCATGCGAAGTGCCGCTGATCACATCAAACGCCGGTGGGCTTCCTGAATTGAACATACAGGGTGTAACGGGTTTCCTGAGTCCGGTTGGCGATGTCGATGACATGGTCAAAAACGCACTCTATGTTTTAGACGATGAACATCTGCCTACTTTCAAGGCAAATGCGCTGGCAAGAGCCAAGGAATTCGAGTTATCCCGTATCTTGCCGCTCTATGAAGCTCACTATGAGCGGGTGTTGAAAGAGTCCCGGCTGGCAGTGTAGTGAACAAACATAGCGGCAGAACGATTTATGAGGGACGGCAGGCAATTTAGATCCCTTTAAATCGTCAGAGACCTCTCATAAATCGTAACTCAATCCATGAACCCAAACATACCCCAAACGGATCGGAAGCGTGTTGTTATTGTCGGCGCGGGCTTTGGCGGCTTGAAACTAGCCCGTAAGTTATCCCGAAAGAAAGAATTTCAGGTCGTACTGATCAATAAGCAGAACTACCATGAATTTCAGCCCCTGTATTACCAGGTGGCTACGGCCGGGCTGGAGGCCAATTCTATTCTGTTTCCGCTACGGACGGTATTTGGCAACTGCAAGAACGTACACATCCGTGTGACTAGTGTAACGGGTGTTCGTCCTGCCGACAAAACAGTTGATACCGAACTGGGACCGATCACGTACGATTATTTAGTCATGGCTACCGGTGCCGACACTAATTTTTTTAATCAGCAGAACATTATTGAAAAAGCGCTGTCAATGAAGTCGGTATCGGAAGCGATCGCGTTGCGCAACCGGATGCTGCAAAACTTTGAGGATGCGCTGAGTGTCGAAACCGAAGACGAAAAAGAGGGGCTTATGGACGTGGTCGTCGTTGGGGGCGGGCCAACGGGCGTGGAGCTTTGTGGGACACTGGCTGAAATGCGTCGGACCGTCCTGCCCAAAGATTATCCTGAATTGGACTTTAAGATGATGGATATCTATCTCATCGAGTCGGGTGGGGAGCTATTGGGGCCAATGTCGGTTGAATCACAGGAGCACTCGCTGGCCTATCTGAAAGAACTTGGCGTAAATGTTCGGCTGAACACGCGGGTAAAAGATTTCGACGGGAAAATCGTTACCATGAACGATGGGTCGACATTGCGAACGAATAACCTGATCTGGGCGGCTGGCGTTAAGGCTAATCCCCTCGCGGGGCTTCCTGCGGAGGTCATTGGGCGGGGTGGGCGCGTGCTGGTCAATCGCTACAACCAGGTTCAGGGCTTTACCGATATATTTGCTATTGGCGACGTGGCGCTGATGACTGAAGAGAAATGGCCAAACGGGCATCCGCAGGTGGCACAACCGGCTATTCAGCAAGGACGCCATCTGGCTAAAAATCTTTTTCATCTGATTCGAAACGAACCATTAGAGGAGTTTACCTATCGTGATCTGGGCACAATGGCTACCATCGGTCGTGGACTGGCTGTAGTTGATTTGCCATTTTTTAAGTTTCAGGGATTTTTTGCGTGGCTAACATGGTTGTTTGTTCACTTAATGTCGATAGTTGGTGTGAAAAACCGTCTGGCTATATTCCTGAACTGGATGTTTAACTATCTGACATACAGTAATTCACTACGCTTAATAATCAAACCTAAATTGCCTAAGGGAAACCTGATGGCCATGCAGGAAAAACTATCCGACCAGTTGGAGGTTAGTAAAACATGAAATGAGATAGTAAACCAAATTTACTATCTGGGATGACGAACCCAATTTTCGTTGTAATTTTGCACTATTACTTTATTGTCAACGTATCTGCTCTATGGAATCAACTACTGAGAAGTTGCAAACAATGGCCGGCCATGGTAAAACCCGACCAAAAAACAGCGGCACGAAAAAACTGTTTGATAACCCAATTCTTGAAGCACTTTCGCGTACCCACATCATGGTTCCCATCTCGATGTGGTTGGTTCTGTCCGTTTTTCTAGGTTGGTATGCCTTCACGTATA
Source organism: Spirosoma endbachense (assembly GCF_010233585.1). Classification (NCBI taxonomy): domain Bacteria; kingdom Pseudomonadati; phylum Bacteroidota; class Cytophagia; order Cytophagales; family Cytophagaceae; genus Spirosoma; species Spirosoma endbachense. The sequence goes on along the minus strand of NZ_CP045997.1, from coordinate 9,842,561 downwards.
CAGCTATGAGTACGAGCACGATTGCTACGCTGTTCATAACGGGTTTACTGGTATTCACCCTGTTTGAATACGTTTTACACCGCTACTTATACCATCTGGCACCTACCACTCCGAAACGCGCTAAAATTCAGTACACTTTTCACGGTATTCACCACGAATATCCGAAGGATAAAACCCGTCTGGCAATGCCTCCGGCTCTGGCTATTTTTGTAGCTGGTGCTTTCTTCGGGCTATTTTTCCTGATTATGGGTGAAGCCGCTTATGCGTTTTTCCCTGGTTTTCTGGTAGGTTACTCGGGCTATCTGGCAGTGCACTTTATCGTTCATGCCTACGCTCCGCCCAAGAATTTCTTTAAACAACTGTGGATCAATCACAGTGTTCACCATTACAAGAATCCCGAAAGCAATTACGGCGTTTCGTCGCCTATGTGGGATTATATTTTCAGGTCGTTTCAGAAGTAATTGTAAGAATCGACTACTAAAAAGCCCTGCCGGAACTGTTCCGGCAGGGCTTTTTAGTAGCAGGCAATTGACGCTCGCCAATACGCAGACTCACTTATCGTCGTCATCATCGTCGGCTTCCGCCACCTGCAAAAAGGCACCCCGTCTGGGTGCTGGCATAACAGAGTGTTCACCTTTAATGGCTTTCCAGATGATCTCGTTGAATAACCGGTCGTCGATTTTGTCGGCAAAACGCAGGTCCAGTTTTTCAGACTGGCGGGCCGGTTCAGTCATGGCTGTGTTCTTGGCGTCGAGATCAATATTGGCCGGAATATGGGTATAGGGGGTTAGGGTAGGGGTGTTGGTGAAACAGGCAAACATGGGCGTTGCAGCTGCATCGTACTGACTCATGGGCGGGAGACCTAAAATCAGCTCCATGGTGCGCAGCATTCCTGAGGTTGAGTACATGGTGTGCTCCACGTGTTTCCGTTTGGTATAAGGGCTGATTACCAGCGCGGGCGATCGGTGAGCATCAACGTGATCGGCCCCATTCTGGGCGTCGTCTTCGAGTACAAATACGGCTGATTCTTTCCAGATTGGGCTCTTGGATAGATACTCGACAAAACGGCCTAAAGCCAGATCATTATCTGCTACGTGGGCGGCTGGCGTTGGCGCGCCAATTCGGGCACCGCTTGTGTGATTATTACCAAGCCGGATGCTGCTGAAGTGCGGAACAGCCTTGGCTGCAATCAGCGAATCAATGTCTTTCTTCCAGACTTCTACACGGTCAATGTCTTTGATTTTCAGATCGTAATCGGGGTAATCTGGTGCAAACCGGCCATCTAATGCTGACCCTTTGCGTTTCGAATAGGCTTCGAACTCTCCGTAGCTCCGGTAGCGGACACCGGCCCGCTGGCAATAATCCCAGATGAATCCTTTCTTCGGATACGCGATCGGACGGCTTCCTTCAAAATCGTAAGTGCCACCCCGGCCACCATAGCTGGTAGGCCAGTTTTTTTCGACGTAGTCATTGGCATAGGCGGCTGTTGACCAGTTGTGCCCATCGGCGCTCACTTCGGCATCGACGTAGAAATTATCGAGCAAAATAAACTCGCGGGCCAGCGCATGTTGATTAGGAGTAACTTTCTCGGGAAACAAACACAATGAGGTGTCGCCATTGCCCCCCGGCATATCACCGAAAACCTGGTCGTAGGTGCGATTCTCCTTGATAATGTAAAAAACGTATTTGATTTGCGCTGATTTTTCGCCCACCCGTTTCGGAATCGGATTATTCTGTTCGCCAGCCGCCAGTTTTTCCTTCTCCTTCGTGTAGGGCGTATTCTGATAAACCAGTTTCGACAAGCTTGTCAGTTCGGCGGGTTTGGGTAAATCAAACAAAGACAACGTACCTTTAAAAAGGCCAGCGATGTACTCCGTTCCGCTTTCGCGTCGTTTGTAGGGGTTTGGTCCATTCGGATTTGCCTTGGATGAAAACCCCTTGCCATTGGCAACCAGCACCTTTTTACCAACGACCTTTACCGCCGTCGGGTACCAGCCGGTCGGAATGAAACCGAGCGACCGGCTGCGACCGGGATTAGACACATCGAATACAGCCAGGCAGTTGTTATCGGCGTTGGCAACTAACAATGATTTCTGGTCGCTTGAAAGGGCCAGGCCATTGGGTGTACTACCGGCTGGCGCGTCTGGATAGAGAGCCGTCGTAACGGTTTCCAGAACCTTCCGGGTCTTGACATCAATAACCGAAACCGAGTTTTCATTGGCATTGGCCACAAACAGGAATTTGCCATTTCGGGTAAATACCAGGTCATTCGGGCGGCTTCCCGTGTTGATTTCTCCGGTTAGTTTCTGCTGTTTGGGATCGTAAATCAATACTTTGTCGCCACCCCATACTGTAATAAATAGCTCGTCGGATACCGGTGAGCGCAGGCAGGTATAGGCTTCAGCAGGCAGCTTTATCCGGTTTTTAACTTGCTTTGTCGCCAGATCGCAGACATACAGCATACTGTCGTCTTTCGTGACGGCATAGAGCGTTGATCCGGTTTTGTCCGTTTCGATACCGGCTACCGAAATCCGGTTTGGCCAGGGTTTCCCCAGTACAACTGAATCTATTTTTGTAAGCTTGTCGCCCGTTACGTCGTAAATGAGCACGCGGTTATCGTTACCACCCGACGCAAGCAGTTTTTTGCCATCCGGACTGAACCGCAGGCCAACCCACGACTTCGCAATCTCCACCTCACTCAATACCTTTTCTTCCGATATATCGATCAGTTGAATACTCTGTGTGCTCTGTCCATTGTTTGTGACCGCCAGTCGCTTGCTATTTGGTGAGACTGCCAGATTGAGTGGCAAATCACCGAGCGGTATCGATCTACCAAAGGGAGTTAGGCCCCACCCGTTGGGCAGCGTCAGGCGGGATGCCGTTTTGGGCGTTTGGGCAAGGACGAATACATGCGTACTAATGAGAAGAAATGCCGAAAGTAGAATACGCATAACAAGGATGTTTTTGGCAAAGTTAAGATTGATTCCAGTCTGGTATGTTACGGTCTTGTTAAGCAACTATCGTTGATCAACTACTCGTTATTTTTGATCGTATAAATCTTTCAAAATATTTTGAAAGATAAAAAACTTTCATCTACCTTTGGACATGACATTCGAAGAAGCAAAAGACAAATTTATACACACCTGGGGAACGTTGGCGACCCAGTGGGGTATTAATCGTTCGATGGCGCAGCTCCACGCCTTGCTGTTAATCTCGCCCGACCCGCTGGCGACGGAAGATGTCATGGAACAGTTGCAGATTTCGCGGGGTAATGCCAGCATGAACCTGCGTGATCTGATGGATTGGGGGTTAATTTACAAACACCTCAAACCTGGTGAGCGTAGGGAGTTCTTTATTGCCGAAAAAGACATCTGGAAAGTAGCGCGTCAGGTAGCTAAAGAACGTCGTCGTCGGGAAATTACACCGGTAGTCGACGTATTGAATGAACTGAAATCCATACCTGCCGACACGCCCGAAGCGCAGGAGTTCCAGCGGGTGATGACAGGTTTAAGTAGTGTGGTTGGATTTGCGGATAACACGCTCAACGCGGTCATTAAAGCGGAGGAGAACTGGCTGATGGGGCAGTTTTTGAAAGTATTCCGATGATTTTTTTGTACCTATATTTCAATTGTTTTTGAAAATTTAAAAACAATAAGTTATGAATAAGCTAATTATCTATGATGGAAGCTGCCCGATGTGTCGACTTTATACGAAAGGCATGGTAGCCGCCGATCAGAGCGGGAGATTAACCCGACTAAGCAACGATCAACTGGTGCAACATACTATAATCAGTCGGTTAGATAGGCAACGAGCCCGTCACGAAATACCCATGGTCGACCTGGATAGCGGAGAGACATTATATGGTGTTGATACCTGGATATACGCATTTGGCCGACGGAGCGATCTGATCGAAAAGCTGTTGTCGTTTAAATGGTTCAAGGTGATTTTGCAGAAACTCTACGCCTTCATTTCCTATAACCGACGGATTATTATTACAGCGGCACCCGGCCGGTGGCAGTTACTGGATCTTCAGCCGGAGTTTCACATAGGGCAACGGCTGGCCTTCATTCTGGTCATCTTTGGCTTTATTTCCGGTCTTTTCGCTACAGGATATGTCAATGTCTGGCCACCCGCATTTTTAGGGTTGGTAGTCGGGCAACTGACTTTAGCCGGGCTATACCTGATCCTTACGCAACGCTATAACCTGCTCGAAACAATGCTGGATTATACGGGCCATTTAGGAATGAGCCTGCTGATTGGGGGAGTCATTTCCGCACTGGGAGCAATAACAGGCTGGGCGATTCTTTCTCTGGTTGGCTTTGCTCTCCTGATTGGCCAGCATTTTATCCGGACCTACCGACTTGGTCTAAGTCCTTGGTTAAGCGTCTGCTTCACGATGTTAAGTCTTTTACTTCTGGGTAGCCATGACAATCCTACGCATTTTTGACGATCGACTGTATCAGCGCTGGGTCTTATTACCGGTGTTGGCGCATATGCTAAGTTTTATGGCCGGAATAGTGGGTATAGTTCTCTTCCCCATTCTGGTAACGGTTGCCCAATATCTGGTTTTCAGAAGCCACCCTGCCGTTGCCCGACCCGGTCTGTGGTTCGTTACGATTCCTGTTACATTTTTTATCTGGATGAAATGGGGCCCCTATTTAGCGACCATAAAACAGCAAACTATCCAAAATGGCGTAGTTGCCTATTATATTGGCCAACTTATCAATACATTATTCATCCCGCTGATAATCAGAAAGGAAAAGCCAGAATTTTTGCTGAGCTGGATCCTGAGCAACCTGGTGGCAGGTATTGTTTGGATAATCCTGTATGACTTTGCAACGAATTGGTTGGGCGTTCAATACAGCGTAGAGGGCAATACGGCGCTGTTTATTCTGTATCCGACGATCGCTTTGCTGGCCAATTCAGTAAGTGGATTTTTCTTGACAAATCGTATGGTATATCAATCATGAAACGGCAAATGCGGCTGTTTACGGGATGATATAGCAGCAGCCAGTACGTATTTTGAGGAGTTGATCTTACGTGTAGATTACCCGTTTGCTTCTTTGAATCGATCAATAAAAAACCTGGTTTAACCAGCAATCAATCTGCTGATTAAACCAGGTTTTACCGCTCGAAATCTCGAATGGGTTTTACTTATCTTCCTTCAATGTCGACAGGAAACTAACCACATCCCGAATTTCCCGTTTTGTCAGCAGGTATTTCATTTCGGGCATACTCGATGGAGCGGTTGTTCGCTTCGCAACCTGATCTTTACGGATGGCGGTATCTGGCTGATCCCCCACTTTTACTTTGATCTCTGTGCTGGTCTCACCCTGCAAAATACCACTGACGGTTTTGCCATTTTTAAGCTTCAGGTTGACCGTGCCAAATCCAGGCGCTAAACGGGCACTTGGGTTGATCAGGGCTTCCAGCAGTTGTTCACGAGTGAGTCGGCTTGCTACGCCGTTCAGACGAGGACCAGCATTGCCCCCCAGGTCATCGTAGGCATGACAGCGGATACACTGCGCTGTTTGGTGGCGGAAAAAGATGCGTCGGCCCAAATCGGGTTCACCTCCGAGTAAACTTCCCTTGTAGGAAGCGGCCAGCGCATCCGGTGACAGTTTAGACGTGATTGCTTTATAGCGGGCAGCCAATTGTGGAGAGTGACTACTTTCGATAGCTTCCTCTAATTCCAGTTGAAGTTCGGCGGGCATCGTGCCTGCGGTCATTTTAGCCAGGAACTGGTCGAACGCCTTCTGTGAACTGGCAATAGGAAGTTTCCCCAGCGTGAGCAGGGCTGCCTGCTTTTCTTCGGTTGTCCGGGTATTGATCACCTCTGTCAATAAACTCACCATCCGGTCTTTGGGCATGTCCGATTTGGCTAATAAATCTAACCCTGCTACCCGTACACTTTTCTCGCTGTCGGCCAGGGCTGTTTCAATAGCTTTACTGACTTGTTTATCGTTCATCGAAGCCAACGCCCGCAACGCAGCGATCCGGACAGCCGCTTCTTTGTCGCCCGTTAACCGGCTGAACAACGGCTCAGCCGCTTCGGTCAGGTTTAGCTTGGTGATGGCTTTGATCGCACTCAGCCGTAGAGTCAATTCTGGATGCGTCAGCAACTTGATGTAGCTATCGGCAGTTTTCGTTTTGAGCATAGCCCCATCTCGCTCAATGACACCCCGGTAGCGTCCATCAACCCGATCCAGCACGGACGGTTTTGCCCACGTACTCAGCGCTTCCAGCGCTTCGGCCCGCATGGCCAGTGGGTTGCCTTCTTTCTGGGAATAGTCAATTAGGGTTTGCATCGCTTCAGGGGTTCCTACCCGCAAATTCGCATTGATGACGCGCCGTAGCAGGGCTTCATTCGTGAAGGTCGTCTTTTGTAACACCTTGCCCAATGCCGGGAGTGCATCTGGAATAGACAGATCATCATTGATGCCCCGAGCGGCTTCGGTCACGACAAATTCATCTTTATCGTCCAGGAAACTGGCAATACCCGGATCGCTCATACGTCGAAGTGCCACCACGGCAGCAATTCGTACCGCCCGCGACGAATGACTGGCTAAAGCCACAACTGGAGCTGCTTTCCCGATGCGGGCGAGCGCGAGGCTACCCGCATGGCGGATGTACGCGTCTTCGTCGTTGTTGGCCTCCAGGAGTTGAATAATAGGCTGAATGGCAGGCTCATAAGCAATGCGCCCCAGGGCCTCGGCAGCAAAGAAACGAGTCCGGCTGTTGGCATCTTTCAAGAGCGGAATCAGGGCTGCGCCAGCTTCTTTGTAGCGAACATCGCCTAACCATTTGGCCGCCTGGGCACGAATCTCAGGATCTTTATCGTCGAGTAAAGGCATCAGTAACTGGCCATATTGCTTATCCTGACGGGTCAGTTGACTAATACCCCAGATACCATGCACTCGGGCCAGTTGATTGTCGGTTTGTTTGATCGCTGTAGAAAAAACTGCAGCGCCATTGGTACCCCGTTTGGCTAATTCGAACTGGGCTTTCTGCCGAACGCGCATATCGGGATTCTTCAATAATTCACCTAAATCAGTTTCTGAGCGTTGACCAAACTTTTCGGCCAGCAAAGCTTTGGTTCGCTGACGATCAGCCGATGAAGCGCCTGCTTTATCATCCAGTTTCCAGATGCGGCCATAGTCTTTGGCATCCCAGCCATTGATCCAGTCGGCTACATAGAGAGCACCATCGGGGCCGAAATCAATACCCGTGGCCAGTACGTTGCCTAGAATTTTTTTCTGTTCGCCCAACTCAAAGGAGGCTCCTTTCGGTTTCAGCTTAAATGAATGAATGCCTGAGCGAGCAGGATTGCCCACAAATTCAGCGATAAAAAACGTGTTTTTGTAAGCTGGGCTTAAAGCCGTACCCGGATTGTAGCGCATTCCGGCCGGGCCGCTCACAAAATTGGCGATCGTTGGCGTAATGTAAGCGGCCTGACCCTCAAAGCGAGGCTTATACATTTGCTCATCCATCCAGACTTTATAGGTATTGTTATTTGGGTCGCGGTATTTACCGTACTGCCAGTTACTGCGCCAGCCCGTATCTGAGCCGTTAACAATATAAACCAGTCGCTCTTTCTCGCCCGGATGGTCGCCGTCATTGTCTTCGCTGATCAGGTTGCCGTATTCATCAAATACAAATTCGTGGGTATTGCGAACACCATGAGCAAATACTTCAAAATCGCTACCATCGGGATTCGACCGCACAATGACGCCACTATTGGGATACGCCCATTGTTGCCCATCCGGCCCTTTACCATTGAAGCCAATATCACCGATTTGCCAGTAGATCTTGCCATCTGGCCCCATCTCGATACCCGACATCCCATGACCACCAAAGCCTACATGAACCCCATAACCATGTGAAATAGAGGTTTTTGTTTCAGCAATACCGTCGCCATCTTTGTCTTTCATGCGCCATAAATCGGGCGCTACGGCCACAAACAGATCATCACCGTTGCTTAAAACACCACCGGCCACATCGGTTACTTCGTCGTGAAAGTCATCGACAACCAATTGTGACAAATCAGCGACGCCATCACCGGATGTGTCTTCGATTCGGTAAATATTTTCCTTCTCGACTGTCATGTCCCGCCAATCGTGGGAGCCATCCCCGTTGAGGTCTTTTAACCAGTCATTTTTTGCACTGTTTTCGGGCGATAGAACCCGGTGCAGGAAGGCACGTTTATCCTCAATGCTTTGCAGACGGTTCGATTCGATCTCCCAATCCTGATGGCTCCGAATATCAAATTCTGAATTTTTCTGCCGATTGGTTCGGGTGTAATATAGTCTACCAGTATCATCTATATCAATGGCAATCGGATCGGCAACTAACGAATCTACGCCCCACAAACGCAACGTCAGCCCCTCGGCTAATTCGGGGGTGACCGTGGCCTCGATCGCTTTTGCCAATTGGGCGGCTTTTTCGGGAGCCATGCGTTTGATCCGGCGATCTATTGGGTCTTTCTCGACCTGATAGCCCACCAGGCAGAGCGTGGGAGCCAGCGCGAGGAGCCAGAGCCGTTTCCTGTTTGTCAATAAACTCATGGTACTTTTTCTCATATACTTTCTAATAAATAGGGAATGTCGACAATAAGAAGGCGTTACCTGCCAACTCTACTTATTTTCTATGGAACTACTGGTAAAAGTAATACCTGATTGTACGATCCGCATTGACTGCCAGATTTATCTATTGACATGAGTCCCGATGTAATCAGTACTCTAAACTTTTTTGATGGCGAATCTAACAGATTCTGTAGGCTCTGTCTGCTACACACCACAGGCCCAATCATTTCTCCGTCGTAAAGCCGTTAAAAGGATGAACAAGTTGCTGAAAAATCGGCGATTGCCAAAATACAGGGCGGATTGGACTAGCAAGAGATAATAATGTATTCGTTTGGGGAGAAGTCAGTAGTAAGTATATACGACGACTTTTAGTTGGAAACGTATTCGTTTCAGTCTGATCAATAAGTTGCTTACTTTGGGGCTTCAACTTAAATTCCTGACTTAAACCATGGACTACTTGGACCAGATCGTTTTCGCTTGTTTATTGCCCCAAACGTATTTATTCTATTGATCCAATACTCATTCAGGCAACGATTTGCTGCCGAATAAACTCATTCCTTCACCTAATCATTCGTCATTGATTCGCATGCAACCGGAAAACCATACATCCAGAAGAAATTTTATAAAATCTGCCACTGGACTTATAACCGGACTATCCGGTATTGATATACTGGCTCGACAGACGAGTTCCGATCAGGCCAGTGCTGGCTTTTCGCTGCCGTTGGGTGTTTGTACCTCTTATGACAAGGCCAGTCTGGTAAAGGGTTTGGGGTATTCATTTGTGGAGGAAAGTGTGGGCCGGTTTCTAATTCCAGATTTGGGTGATGGTCAATACGAAAAAAATCGGCAGGCGCTGAAAACCGAGAACGTTCCGGTTCGATCCTATATTTACTTTTTTCCGGGCACGCTAAAGTCAGTGGGACCGGAACTGCATCATGAGGCTATTTTACAACGGGCCGATCTGGCTCTCAAGCGGGCGAAAGAATGCGGCTCGAAGAATATTGTCTTTGGCAGTGGTGGTTCGCGGGCTATTCCTGATGGGTTTGATCGGGCTACTGCCAAAGCACAACATATCGCTCTGTGTCAGAAGATGGCTCCCATAGCCGAAAAATACGGGGTTACTCTGGCGGTTGAACCACTGAACCGGGGAGAGACTAATTTTATCAATAGCCTGGCGGAAGGAGTAGAAATTATTCAGGCCGTTAATAATCCCTGGTTCCGGTTGCAATGTGATATCTACCACATGCTCAAAGAAGACGAGAAGCCGGAGGAGATCATAAAATATGGCCAGTACATAGTCCATTGCCACATCGCCGAAAAACAGAGCCGCACACCACCCGGTGTAAAAGGGGATGATTTCAAGCCTTATTTCCGTGCTTTGAAACAAATAAAGTACCAGGGAGGATTGTCCCTGGAATGTGTCTGGGCCGATTTTGACAATGAAGTAAAGCAGGGCCTATCGGTTGTCAAGAAACAGTTGGCCGAAGTTTGAGGACTCTAAAACGCTTTGATAAAAACGTTCACCCATCAGCGGTTTATCAATAGCAGGACTTTGGCTCGAAACCGTGCTACGGTTCATCAGCACAGATAAACTGTAGCACGATTTCGAGCCAAAGTCCTGCTTATTTTTCTTTCAAAAATGTTACCACGGCCGTAGCGAACTCGGGGGTTCGCATGGCTCCACCATGATCGCCCGGCACGACCACCAGATGCGAACCCGGCACTGCATCGACCAGCGTTTGCGGATCACCGTTATCTTTATCCTTGTCGCCGTTGACAACGAGTAAGGGGACTTTTATTTTCGCTAACTCGGCCCGCGTAGTAACGGGCTGAAACTCCTGTAAACGAGCCAGTACCACCGTGTCGGCTCCAGATTTTTTGGCGTAATCAATAGCTCCCTGCAATTCGGGATGGCTGCCCGGTTTGGTCAGGGCTTCATGGAAATTTTTGCGCCGATACCAGTTTGGATCGGAGAAATCGACACTGATGCCCCCCATAACGGCCCGGTGCACCTGCTTATCCATTGTCAGTAATTTTGCCGTTAAAATAGCTCCCCGCGAATAACCAACCACATCATAGTTTTTTAGGCCGAGGTGGTTCATCAAGGCCATGACATCTTTGAGTTCGGCATTGTCGCGGTAGGCTTCGGCAGTGTGCGGTTTGTCGGACAGGCCATTCCCGCGCAAATCGAGCATAACAACTTTGAAACCCGCATCGACCAGCGCCTGCCGAACAGGGGCTCGTTTCCAGCTCTCACTGGTGCTGATGAAGCCGTGCAGAAGCACCACTGGTTTGCCTTCTCCCAAAATGTCATAATGAATTTTCGTTCCATCGAAAGACGTAAATAGGGGCTCCCGGCTTGTTTGGGCATCTACCCGAATGCTCAGGAGAAGGAGCGTAACGAACAGTTTATAAATCATCTGCATCAACGGAGCCAAAAGAGATAAGTGGTCAGGACTTTCGCTTCGAGCCGTGCCACGGTTTGTTTGTGTATCAGTAGTAACCACGGTCCGCCGTTGCGACCGTCCGCGGCTGCGGTGGCACGGTTCGAAGCGAAAGTCCTAGTAGTAAATCTATAAGGCTAACCGGGATTTATTCTACCGCGTTTGCCAGCTTTATACCAACAGGTAGAACTACCGTATAGTAAAAGAATTAACGTCTCGATAGCACTTTATTCCTAACTCCGCACGATTAGCATGTAGTAGTTTTTTTTAATGCTGTCAAAAATACAATAAGTAAATATACTTAAAACAATGTGCATCGATCATTTTTTCTGAGTAGTTGTAAATAGTTGAAAATTAGTAATAATTCATGTGATATTATGTGAAAAATACAATTAAATATTGAAATTACCTTATAATATATTTTGGTAAAATTACTATAGTGAATTGGTAGGTTTACAGTTGCTTGACAATTCGTCTATACCTGAAAGGAGGTTTTAGGCTTCAATAAATTATTCATCTATCCTTTACTATGATCATGAAAACGCTCCGTAATTCCGCCTATTTACTGTTAGTAAGTATGACACTACTTTTTAACCAGTGTCAGCCTGTGACAAAGGATCTGGCTCCCGTTCAATCGAAAGGAAGCGCAAACTCATCAGCCCGCATTGATCCATCTTCCTGTTCATCTGGATTGTCGTCGATAAACGCAACGGTTGGTAATTACAGGGTTACCTTTAAGTCTGTCGCCCAGCAAGGGAGTACATATGTTTGGGAGTATGAGATAGCTAAAGTTGGCAATGGTGGTGGCCCACTCTATTTAAGCATGGGTTGCGTAACAAAAGACGATTACGATTTTGTAAGCATTGCTGACAACAACCTTAATAGCAGTGAAGAAGGATTTACGCATGGTAAAGATTGTAGTGATAATGAGGGTAATTTCTTGAAAGTTGCGGGCCTGAATAGTGCTTTTAATGGCAGTAATCCGCCAACGGTTGTTAGTTTGAAGATTGGTTTAAAAGTTGATGTGGATCAAACCGCAGGCCATGTATCCAGTATAGCTGTCGGCAGCTGTGATCTTCAGCCTATGGTAACACCAGGATGTTATCACCTGTGCGGTGTCGTCAAACAGGCACAATGTGATGATCTTCCCCCAACAGTTGTGGTGGGTGCTACGGTCACGATCACAAATGGTACGAGTAGCTTCACGGCCGTAACCGATGCCGATGGAAGCTATTGCTTCTGTGGAATACCCGCCGGTAATTATACCGTTTCGGTACTTGACCAAACAACGGATGTAACAATTCAGCCAGCGTCGGTAGATGAGTTGCTGATTACAATACCTGCCCATTGTAATGCGTGTTCGTTCAGTCAGGGGTATTACTTCCGGTCTCCGGTTGGTACTGCAGCGTCGGTGAGCTATTGGCCATTGAGCATTGGCGGGAAGTCTTATTCACGGATACAAGGTATTGCCATTTTCAATGCCCGCGCTGGAGGATATGCTAACATCTCCAATTGTTTCACGCAGGTTGCCGCCATAAAATTAAGTGCTGCTTTAGGTCACCTGACACTGAGTGGTGCTCTGCAGGCAAATGTCACCATCGTAGAGACCTACCTGGTAGGGCTGGGCTATCAATTGGATCCATCCAATAGCCTGGCTTTTCCCTCCAATACGAAACTGCCAAAAACAAGTGGAGGTATCTCGTCGTCTGCTGCCGTTACGGCAGCGGGGGCCATTAGCAGTTGGATTGAAGCTAATCATTGCACAGAAGTGCCATTTTGAGATTATTTTCTGAAAATATTAAAAAAGGCCGGCCCTGATGGATCGGCCTTTTTTGGGCGATAAACTTTACGTATCTAACCGGGTTATCTCCTAAGAAACAAATACTCAACGATCATGACAACGCTCTTAAAACCAATGTCCGGCGATGTAGAACTAATCGGTTCACGGCTTGACCGGATCGATCCCGACAATTTTCGGAACCAAAGCGGCAGCGAAGACACGGATGACGAAGATGAGGTAGTCAATGAGGATGAACTGTATGACGAACCAACTGATGAAGACGGTGATCCAACGGGTGAGCATGATCACCATCAGGACGATAACTATGCATTAGGTGGTCACGTTTCGCGCTCAGGTAGTTAGCGCTACAGGCAGATTAGGAATCTTACGGAGTTTCATAACCTATTAATGAAAACGGGATGAATGCTAACGACGATCCAGATGAGTATAACGCGGCCGATGATGACAATCAGGGTGTTGCTCAGTTAATGGCTCAGGGCGAAGAGGCAAATACGGGTGTTCCGCAGGCCGGGTATATGGACCTGGTCAGGGCCCAGGGCCCTGAGCCAGAAAAGGCGGAAGTTAATGATTCAGATGTCGATGCCAATGGAGTCAATGACGATTTGCTGGCCGAAGAAGAAGTAGAAGACGGCGATGTGTATGAAGAAGAATAATCCAGTCGGAAAATGGGTAGTGAATCATCGGGACTCTGCTTTTATAGCATAAACATATGCTGAATCGTGCAGGCGATTCTTGATTCTTTACAGTGACGTTATGACCAATAATCAATTAGCCCAGCTCGTAATGCGTATTGGGCTGGGTATCAACATGCTCATGCATGGCCTTGTGCGAATTCCCAAATTAACAACATTCGTGGCTAAAACCGGAGCCGGTTTCTCCAAAACGATTCTTCCCGAAATTCTTACGAATGCTTTTCTGTATACTCTGCCGTTTTTAGAATTCGCAAGTGGGGTCCTGATTCTGATTGGCGGGCAATTTGGTCGATGGGGCTATGTGCTTGGTGGGGCAATCATCGGTGTATTACTATTCGGAACTACGCTTAAAGAAGATTGGGCTAGTGCGGGTAACCAAATGATCTATGTCATAGCTTTTTACCTGGCCTTACGCGGTCTGGATGGCAATAGCCGCAATCGGTATCGGTGATTTTTTTCGATGATGTTCCAACGCTTCCGTCTATAGTCGACTCAGTATAGGAAACAAATCGAGTTAATAATGAAATCAACGTTGTTGTTAGTTTCCGTTCTGACGGGCAGTTTATTTACATTTTCCGCTTGTAATAAAGACGACATTTCATCACAACCAGGTCTTCCTTATCAATCTAATTTGCAGCGTGACCAGGATGGCTGGGTAGCCGATATTGTCGATTATGGCGTAGCGCAGGATACCACCATGCGGTTTAAGTCTGGCTGGAAAAGCCTGCCTTCTCCGTTAGATACAACCCGCAAATCGTTAATGCTGGAAAGCATGAATCGTAGTGATGACGCCTTCATGTTCCTGAAAAAGAAGGTCACAGGGTTACAGCCCAATAAAGATTACTCGCTGGTTTTCGATATTGAATTGGCCTCAAAATATCCAACCAATTCAATTGGTATTGGTGGCTCGCCGGGTGGGAGTGTTTATCTGAAAGCTGGCGCGTCGGCTGTTGAGCCTGTTAAAGAAAAGAAAGATGATTTCTATTCGCTCAATATCGATAAAGGGGCTCAGAATGATAACGGTAAGGATGCCATATTGCTGGGAAATGTAGGCATTGGCGATGATGAGCCAGATGCATATAAACTCATTACGCGTTCCAATGCCGATAAGCCCTTTACGGCCCGTAGTAACGCCAACGGTGAACTCTGGCTACTGGTCGGTACAGACTCCGGGTTCGAAGGATTGACAACCTTATATTACAGTCAGATTAAAGTAACAGTGAAATAACAACTTCGGAGCTATTTCTGACCCCAGGCGTGATACGGTTCTTTGGCGTAATCCTACTAACCGTGGCACGCGCTGGGTCAGGAAAAACCCTGAACTGATTTACTCAATGAACATAACGAATGCCATTACTCCGTGTGATGGCATTTGTTGTTTTAGTCTGAGCATTTACCCAAACCGATGGCGGTTGTTGCTCTCAGGCAATCTTTGTTTGAAAGGTAGAGAAAACAAGAGCCACTAAACTCAGAAACGTGGCCGATCTGCCAGGCAACAGTTCGATGCTGACCCGCTTTTCATGGCTGTTGAGGAGGGCATTTTGCCAGTTGAACGACCTTATTCCGATTAAGTTTATGGGTCATTTGCCAGCAATTGTCATATACGTCACTGTAGGTGACCTTAATTTGATAGGTACTGTCGGCAAGTAAATTTTCCATCCATTTAATGAATGGACCACCATTTTGGCCCTCTTTTTTAAAGGAAAATAGCATTCGGTTGTCGCCTTCTTTAACGGCGCTTCCGGCATAGATGACATCCGCATCTTTCCCCGCCTGTATATAATCCTGACTAATGCGAATATTCTTATTGGCTTTAAGAAGAGAGTCATACTTTTGTTGAGTTAATTGCTCATCGGGTATTGCCGTTAAATCGGCGCTAAGATCGCCCATCGCATCCAGAAGAAATTCAGTATAGCCAGCCAGACTCTTTTTATTATAGGAAGTAGAGATTGATTTGATAAAAGCGGGACCAACACCTTCATTTTCAAGAAAAACGTTCAGTTGATTGTCTACGATCTCATGCCGAACCTGCAAATAGGGCAATACTGACTTTTGCTGTTGCTCCCGAGCGATCTTGGTTTGAAAAATAGAGACAATTAATGCGGCCAGACTTAGAAAGGTAGCTGAAATGCCAAGAAGCAGCTCGATGTTGATCGATTGTTTGGGGGAACGCATTCTGGAGGGAATAGATTAGCTAAATGCCCGAAATAACGGAAAGTTTCCGATATTTGTCCAACCTGCCCGGAACATACCCACCCGGCCTTTTGTTGAAAATATAACGCAACGGTACAACAAACCACGCGGCTAACCGAGACTATGAGCAAGGACGCTGACATTTTAGAAAGCATAACCAACGCCGAATATAAATACGGATTCGAAACACTGATCGAAGCTGACGAAGCCCCCATGGGCCTTGATGAAAGCACGATTCGTTTTATTTCCGCCAAGAAAAATGAACCAGACTGGTTACTCGAAAACCGGCTGAAAGCGTTTCGGTTATGGCAGGAGATGATTGAACCACATTGGCCGAATGTCAAATACCCTAAGATTGACTATCAGGCCATTAAGTACTACTCGGCTCCCAAACAGAAGAAAACGGTTAATTCCCTCGACGAAATTGACCCTGAATTACTCGATACGTTCAAACGACTTGGTATTTCGTTGAACGAACAGAAACGACTGGCTGGTGTAGTTGACGGCGTCCAGACTGAACTGCCCCGTGTTGCCGTCGATGCGGTAATGGACTCTGTATCAGTGGCCACAACGTTCAAAAAAGACCTTGCTGAACGCGGCATCATTTTCTGCTCGATTACCGAAGCTGTTCATGAACATCCTGAACTGGTAAAAAAATACCTTGGTTCGGTTGTTCCGGCGAAAGACAACTACTTCGCTGCCCTCAATGCAGCAGTATTTACTGACGGTTCGTTCTGTTACATTCCAAAAGGCGTTCGCTGCCCTATGGAATTATCGACCTATTTCCGTATTAATGCGGCTGGTACGGGCCAGTTCGAGCGGACACTGATCATTGCCGACGAAGGTTCGTACGTGAGTTATCTCGAAGGCTGTACGGCTCCCATGCGGGACGAGAATCAGCTTCACGCAGCTGTGGTCGAGTTAATTGCGATGGCCAATGCCGAAATTAAATACTCGACGGTACAGAACTGGTATCCGGGTGATAAAGAAGGAAAAGGCGGAATTTACAACTTCGTGACCAAACGTGGTATCTGCGATGGCCCGAATGCCAAGATCTCCTGGACACAGGTTGAAACGGGATCAGCCATCACCTGGAAATACCCTTCAGTAATTCTGAAAGGCGATAATTCGATTGGTGAGTTTTATTCGGTAGCTGTCACGAACAACATGCAGCAGGCTGATACGGGCACCAAAATGATCCATATCGGCAAGAACACCAAGAGCCGGATTGTGTCGAAAGGCATATCGGCCGGTAAGAGCCAGAACTCGTACCGTGGCCTGGTTCAGGTGATGAAACGCGCCGAAAATGCCCGTAACTACTCGCAGTGTGATTCGCTGCTGCTCGGCGATAAGTGCGGGGCCCACACCTTCCCGTATCTGGAAGTAAACAATCCCTCAGCCACCGTTGAGCACGAGGCCACTACCTCTAAAATCGGCGAAGACCAATTGTTCTACTGCAACCAGCGCGGTATTCCAACCGAACAGGCCGTAGCGCTGATCATCAACGGTTACGCTAAAGAAGTGCTGAACCAACTGCCGATGGAGTTTGCTGTAGAAGCACAAAAACTGCTGGCAATCAGTCTGGAAGGAAGCGTTGGGTAATTTAAAGAAATCTTTATAGATTAAAGCCTCGGCGGAAACGCGGAGGCTTTTTTGCTTACAACTACGGGGTTATTTAAATACATGCCCTCGCCGAAATACAGATTGAAGCCAGATGAGCGGACCGTGGTTCTGAGCGAAAGTCCTATGGTTGGTGTGAACTTCTTATAAAACATACTATGACAGTAGCCGAAGAAAAAATTAAAGTAATTGAGAAGGTCCTCGAAACAGATGATGCCTATCTGCTCCGTGAAGTCGCAAGCCTACTGAACATTCCTTCATTATCAGACTATCCAGCTCA
This sequence comes from Spirosoma endbachense, assembly GCF_010233585.1. Taxonomy (NCBI): domain Bacteria; kingdom Pseudomonadati; phylum Bacteroidota; class Cytophagia; order Cytophagales; family Cytophagaceae; genus Spirosoma; species Spirosoma endbachense. Next base: position 9,824,949 of record NZ_CP045997.1, on the reverse strand, counting down.
GCCAATGAGTAAGGAGACGTTTTTGGGTAAAATTGAACGTGCTGAGGAGGCCGCTCGCCAGGGAGAAGTGACCGATCATGAAGATGTGAAAAAATTGATTGCTACGTGGAGCAAAAAGTAACCATTACATGGACAAATCCCTCTCTGGAGGATTTGCAGTCATCTTTGATTTCTATGCTGCTTATTCTAATTCGCTGGCTGACCGAATCGTTAGTCGAATTATAGATCGGGTTGATTTATTAAAAAAAGGCTTTCTGGAAATAGGCCAGATTGAGCCGCTACTTTTCGACCATCCGGGCAAACCTCGTTATTTGTTGGAAGGATACCACAAAATAATCTATCGGATCATCGACTCTCAGCACGTTTTAATACTTACCGTTTTCGATGTTCGGCAAGATCCTGGCCGTCTGACAGTGCGATTTGAGTAACTATAACCCAAGTAAGCGAAGTTCTGCTCATAAAGCACCATACCAAAGAACACTAGTGTATCTTTGTCGTGTTTTTTGAACACGAATGTCATTTACTAAAATATATCTACAGGCCGGGCGTGATGAAGCCGTCCGGCGATTTCATCCCTGGGTCTTTTCACGGGCCATTGGGCGTTACGAAGGAAATCCTGAAGACGGCGATGTGGTTGAAGTATTCGACCGAAAAGGACATTATCTGGCCAGCGGTCATTACCACGACGGTAGCATCGCTATCCGTATTTTCTCGTTCGGGGCTACGACTGGTGGGCCAGTAACGCCCGATGTGGCCTACTGGACTGACAAATTAACCCACATTCGCAGCATTCGGCAGGCCATTGTAACAGGCGACACCAACTGTTATAGGCTCGTTCATGGTGAGGGTGATGGCTGCACGGGCCTGATTCTGGACGTGTATAATGGCGTTGTCGTTTTGCAGGCGCACTCGATCGGAATGCACCGCGAACGCCAGATGATTACCGAAGCATTGAGAAATGTATTTGGGAATGAATTGCAGGCCGTATATGACAAAAGCGCCGATACACTTCCCGACGAATACGGAGCCAGTGTCACAAACGGTTACCTGTATGGCCGAACGCCCGTTCCGCATCCGGTACAGGAAAATGGAAATACATTTCTGATTGACTGGATTACGGGACAAAAAACCGGTTTTTTTCTTGATCAGCGCGACAATCGTCAACTGCTGGCCCAATACGCTCCCGGTAAGAAAGTCTTAAACGCTTTCTGTTATTCGGGTGGGTTTTCGGTATATGCGCTCAAAGCCGGGGCGAGTCTGGTTCATTCGGTCGATGTTTCACAGAAGGCCATCGACCTGACGAAGCAAAATGTAGGGGCTAATTTTGGCGAAACAGACAAACACGAAGCCTATGCCGAAGATGTCATGCATTATTTGAAAGCCAGTGAAACTTCGCCGGACGATCATCAGTATGATGTCGTAGTGCTCGATCCGCCAGCGTTTGCGAAAAGTTTGTCAGCGCGGCACCGCGCTGTGCAGGGATACAAACGACTGAATGCGGAAGGACTACGCCGGGTGGCAAAAGGTGGTATCCTGTTTACATTTTCCTGTTCACAGGTTGTGGACCGGGAACTGTTCTATAATACTATCGTGGCAGCGGCCATTGAAGCTGGTCGGCAAGTACGCGTTTTACATCATCTGAGCCAGCCTGCCGACCACCCTGTCAGCTTATTCCATCCAGAGGGGGGGTATCTGAAGGGGCTGGTATTGTGGGTTGAATAGGGCTGCTTTTTACGAATGCAACAGATCAGAATGACTGCATTCAGCGCTTAACGAAATGTCTTTATCAATTGTTGATAGAGAAAACTCAGTTCGGCGATACAACATAGAACCCTTTCCGTTAATTTTGGCCCTCAACCGCCCCGGCGGCCCGGCCGGTCTTTTTACAACTCGATATATACCCTAGCTGGATATGGCTGAATTAATCCGAATGCCCAAGATGAGCGACACAATGACCGAAGGCGTCATTGCGGAATGGCACAAAAAAGTGGGCGATAAAGTAAAATCCGGCGACGTGCTGGCTGAAGTCGAAACAGATAAAGCAACGATGGACCTCGAATCCTACGAAGAAGGTACGTTGTTGTACATCGGTGTCGAAAAAGGTGCATCAGTACCTGTCGACGGTGTTTTGGCGATCATTGGTGCCGATGGCGAAGACTACAAAGCATTGCTGAATGGGTCTAGCGGAGGAAGCCAGGAAGCGGCAGCTCCCAAAGAAGAACCTAAGTCGGCTCCATCGCCAAATGGGGCTGCTCCAGCGCCGAGCGGTGCAGCAAGTGGCGAAACCGCTACTCAGTTACCCGCTCCACAGGCTGTTGCTGCTGCCCCGGCAGAGAGTGTTAATGCATCGGTCATTCGGATGCCGAAGATGAGCGATACGATGACGGAAGGGACCATCGTAGCCTGGCATAAAAAAGAAGGTGATACGGTTAAGTCAGGTGATATTCTGGCCGAAGTCGAAACCGACAAAGCCACGATGGATCTGGAAGCTTACGAAGAAGGTACGCTGCTGTACATTGGCGTGAAAGAAGGCTCAGCCGTGGCTGTAGACGATATCATTGCCGTTGTCGGTGAAAAAGGTGCCAACTTCAACGTATTGCTGGATGGCGGTACCGCTCCGCAAGCTACTGGCCAACAGGCCGCTACAGGCGAAGGTGGTTCGCAGACAGCTCAACAGAATCCACAGGCCAGCGTAGCCGCTAATGCCGATACCGATCTGTCATATGGTGGTGGCGCAGGTGATGTTTCTGAATCGAACGGACGTCTGAAAGCGTCGCCGTTGGCGAAGCGGATTGCCGAAGAAAAAGGAATTAATCTGGCTCAGGTTCACGGATCAGGCCCTGAAGGTCGCATCGTGAAAAGCGATGTTGAATCGTTTGTTCCTGGTACGCCAGCTGCTAAACCAGCTCCTGCTCAACCAGCAACTCCCGCACCAGCTCCTGCTGTTGCCCAGGCTGCACCAACACCTGTTGCTGCTCCTCAGCCACAAGGTGAATACGAAGATGTACCGGTCAGCCAGATGCGCAAAACGATTGCCCGTCGGTTGAGCGAAAGCCTGTTTACGGCTCCGCATTTCTACCTGACCATGGAAATCAACATGGACAAGGCGATGGAGTTGCGCGGAACGGTCAATGGTGTCAGCCCCGTGAAGGTGTCGTTCAACGATTTTGTGATTAAAGCGGCCGCACTGGCGCTGAAACAACATCCGAATGTGAACTCATCGTGGTTGGGCGACAAAATCCGGAAATACAAATACGTCAATATTGGTGTGGCAGTAGCCGTTGATGAAGGCTTACTGGTTCCGGTTGTTCGTAATGCTGATCAGAAAACACTATCGACGATTTCGGGCGAAGTGAAAGAAATGGCAGCTAAAGCGAAAGAAAAAAAGCTACAACCGAAAGATTGGGAGGGAAGTACATTCTCAATTTCGAACCTGGGTATGTTCGGTATCGAAGAATTTACGGCGATTATTAACCCGCCCGATTCGTGCATTCTGGCCGTTGGCGCAATCAAGCAAACCGTGAAAGTAGAAAACGGTGAGATCAAGCCGACCAATGTTATGAAAGTAACGCTCTCCTGCGACCACCGCGTGGTTGACGGCGCTACGGGTTCTTCGTTCCTGCAAACGGTTAAGCAATTGCTCGAAGATCCGATGCGGATGCTGGTCTAAATACGGGTTTTGATTTAAACCAACTAGATCAGGACTTACGTGCCACGGTTTCTATTTCGCTTCGAATGACCGTGGCACGGCATTGTATCGAAGATCTATAGATATAAGAAAGCCCCGCCTGAGCTTCAGGCGGGGCTTTCTTATATCTATTATTGGGGAATTATACCGTTGTTGGTTCCAGAGCAGCCTGTAATTTCTGCTCAAGGACGTTGCGTGGAACGGCACCGATAACTTTATCGACTAATTGGCCGTTTTTGAACACCATCAACGTCGGAATGCTACGAATGCCAAACTTAGCTGGAATCTGGGCGTTCTGATCAACGTCCATTTTAGCCACAACGGCTCTGCCTTCGTATTCGCCAGCGAGTTGCTCAACAACTGGTCCGATCATTTTACATGGACCGCACCATTCGGCCCAAAAATCTACTAAAACCGGCTTATCGGAATTAATCAGTTCGTTGAAGTTCGCATCGGTCGCTTCGACGGCATGTGATCCTGCTGCCATGAGTGAAATCTGTTTATTTAGTTTAACTTGTTTCTCCCACATAAACCGTTTTCGGGGCGATTAGTTCCGGATTGCGCGATCCATCGGGCTTGTTATAGAATATAAGATAAATAGACTAATTCACGATTGGAGTTCTTTTTGGCGTGGGGCTATGTCGCCCACGGGCGGGCGGTATTTCTGGAATGGAATCGTTAACAGATTGCCAATATGCGAATGTTCACGAGGCTTCAGGTGCGTATCGATACCATACTGGATGTCTTTGCCTGCCATTTTATGGTAAGTGCCAAACAGATGATCCCAGTACGGAAAAATATTACCATAGTTTGTATTGGTAACCGGCAAAACATAATGATGATGAACATGATGCATGTTAGGTGTCACGATGATCAATCCTAAAAGCCGATCGGCCCAGCGAGGTAACTCAATATTGGCATGGTTAAACTGCGACAAAAGCACCGACAGAGCCTGATACAAAAAAACAAGCCACATAGGCGCGCCAGTGACTAATATAGCCAGCATCGTGAAGGCGAACCGAATTACGCTTTCGCCGGGATGGTGGCGATTGGCGGTGGTGGTATCGACGTAGGTATCGGTATGATGAATCAGGTGAAACCGCCACAGAAATTTAACCTTGTGCTGGGTCCAGTGAGGTAGCCATGCGCCAACCAGATCTAACGCCATCAGCCCGACAAGTGCTTCGGTCCAAAGTGGCAGAACCAGCCATGGCAACAAACCGACCTGATGTTCTACAGCCCAGTCGCTGGTGCGCAACAGGAGAAAAGCCAGGCAGAAATTAACCAGAATCGTTGTAACTGTAAAGAAAATATTAATGCCTGCATGGGCAAACTTCCGGTAGCCAGGCGCGGTCTGCGAAAACTGAAACAGGGGAAATGCACTTTCGATCAGCCAGAAAATAGTGATGCCACCTACCAGAATCAGGCTTCGATGTAGCGACGGAATGTGCTCAAAGTAGTCGACTAAACGCTCCATGGGTTTTGTCTAATTATTTGATGTTATAAGTCAAATATACGATTCCTGCCAGATATATTTTCAGCTTCTCATGTAAGTTCTGGATCAAGCGACGGCGGTGATGGCTTTGCTACATGAGTAACTTATCGAAAGTAAAAACGATACGTTTAGCCAGCTGCTTGCTTAACAATTCGATAATATAACAGCACGCGAGTTCTTGTAGAATCTGACGCAAACGAAAACTCGATCGGCAAATCGACTATTTGCCTGTTACTCCAAATAACAAAATACAATTTTGATGCGCCAAATTTTATTTGGTTAACGAAATGCCTTCCTATTAAAATTAGTCCAGATGTTGATGCAATAGGCTTTACAGAATGATTATTCAGTTGATTATGAGCGAAAAACCCCTTCAACTACTTTTGCCATGTCAACAACCAATCGACAATAATGCTTCTCAACACAATTCAAAAAGGCGCACTAATCTTGTTCGTCTCAGTAAGTAGTCTGCTGTCGTCAAGCGCACAGACTGTTCCGGGAACGCTTGAAATGGCCGTTTTCCCAGCAAAAGCTCCGCTTAAAATTTGGCTCGTATTAGTAAAGCCAGCAACCGACAAAATCGCCCGTATCGAATTAGTTAATGGGTCTCAACAGGCCTTATACGTTAATAACCTGTCTAAAAAGGAGCAACGGATCAATCAACTCTTTGATTTAAGCGAAGTCGCTGATGGTACGTACACAATTCGGGTGACCACTGGTCCAGAAACGGTAGAAAAAACCTTTAAAGTGCAAACGCCTGTTGTAGAGGAACAAATGACAAAGCGTTCACTAACATTCGCACAGGAGCCTAAAGTGGCGGTTAGTGGTCTGTGATTAGATACGGCTTTGGCTTCGAGCCGTATTAGAATAAGCGCTTATTTCAGCTATGCCTCAACCCCAGCACCAGAATGCTGGGGTATTTCATAACTACGTATTACGACTCACCTGCCCAGGCTATCAAAATTTGCTCGACTCTATATGGTTATTCGGTCTGCTAAAAAGTCATAGGCTTATTAATCTATTACCTTTGCTCGAACAGCGACAAGCTAAAGACAATCGCTGGCCGTACGAAAAAACACTTTTATGACGAACGATTCGCTCCAGGAGCTTTATAGTTGGGTCCGAACTTGCCTGGATAAGTCAGTCATGTTGGATTACCTGATTCTTAAGGTCAACAGTCAGATTCCCAACACTTTATTGATCCTGCTACGCCAGCCAACCTCCCTGAAGGCCAATGTTGAAGTAGAAATCAGTTATTTACCGGATCGGGACCTTCCTTACCAGGCTATCTTCAGCTCGTTGCCATTCAATTCTAACATTCCCCGTCCCGATCGGCTCCGACCCAGTTTTCAAAGTCAGCAGGAAGTGATGCAGTGGCTCAAAACAGGTCAATACCAGGTTCCACTTTATTCGTTTTAGGGTAGTGTTAGAAGTACCCTTCATCCAACACCCTGCTATATGATGATAACCCTAAAAGAAGTCGCTCAAGAAAAGGTGTTGAAAAAGATTCGAAAACGACGCCAACAGGTAATCCGGACCTATGAAAAGGTCGTTCTGAAACTGGAAGCCCAACTGGAAAAAGTAAATCGAATAAATGATCAGGAAGCAGTTGCCACATTAAGAGAAATCATTCAGTCGGGACTGGATCAATCCAGAACATTACTGGAGCGCGCTCAGCAGGATTACAATTCGGTAGTCGCGAAACAGGCCGAATCCTGGAACCATAAGCAGGTACCTAAACCGGGATTTCTTCCATAAAATCATACCTGTCACGGTGAAGTCTGAGAGCTACTTTCACCCATTTATCGAATTGCGATCGAGTAAGAATCGCTAAACGCTGTTGTCAATGCCCAGAAAGTAGTTAGCTGGTGATTAACTCATTGTCTTTAAGTGAACAGAAATTCAGGTAATCCTGCTGAACCTGATGCGAATAGGCTTCACTTTTCTCGATCACTTCAGACACCCACAACGGGTTTTTAGCAAAGGCAATCAAGTCGTCGGTGATCGCTGATCCCTGTTGACCACCGCTTCGTAGATGTGCCGACGCCAGTAGTTGAGCCACCCGATTAAGCAGTTTCAACAGCCGGTCGCCTTTACGCATTGATTTGGTTAAGATCTTAAGCCGATCAGCTTGTGGTTGAAGGACACGCATCACAAAGAATTCCTGCTCAGGCCCTTCCTGTGAACTTAACCCACCAGGTGAAACATCCTGCAACCGTTGCTGTAGGGTTACGATTCGAGTGGCCTCGTTTGGCCAATTCGGTTGCTGATCGGCAAAATAAGGTAATGCAACAGAGGGCCTTGCTGCTTTAATGTCCAGCAGTTTTCGTTTACCGGCTGCCGTCTGGATTAAAGCCACGTATCGATTTAAGCCCAGACTGTTCGTACCAGCAATCCGGAAGGCAATATCAAGTGGACGAGCTCCATCTCGTTGGGATAAGATTGGGTTTAACCAAGCCAGGAGCCGATCTCGCTCCATGTCAGAAAAGGTGATGATAGCCCCTTTTTTGGATTTCAGCCGACGATCCTGGCCACGGCCCTTGGTATGCTCGTCAATTAATTCGCTCTGTGTCTGGTCGGCTGCCCGATTCAGGAACTGTTTCAGAACACCTTGAGCGGTTTCACGCTCAAGGGAGCGAGGTTTGCCTCGTATCAAGGTCTGACAATAGGCTTCCAAAAACTTTCTGGCTAGCATCTGACTTGACAGTGGAGACAAGTTGAGGTCTGGAGCGGCCACAAACAGACTAGTGAGCAGGCGGGCCACATCGACGGTGCAGGGAGCCAGTATGGATTCGTCAAAGTCGTTGATGTCAAAATACACCTGTCCATTATCGGCTCGATATGAGCCCAGGTTTTCGAGGTGAAAGTCACCACATACCCATGAATGAGGATGACCCTTAAACATTGTGTCCACCATCCAGTCCTGGTAAAATAAATAAGGAGTGGCCCGGAAGAAACGGAAAGCGCTTTCCCGCATGGCTTTATATTTCAGGGGCAAATGTTCAGGCTGGCGAGAAGAATCGGCTTGTCGAATTCGATTGACTAGGGAGTTTTGGGTAAACTTTTTCATTTTCATTGTCTAGTTACAAGGTAGATCATTCCACTGAACTAAATCAAATTGCCAAGCCAGCCGATCCTGAAAATAGCTGGCTTTTAACCCTAATCTGGATTGCTTTACTGCCTCGTTTGGCTATATCATCCGGCGCACCAGGCGGGATTATGAGTAGCGATGAACAATAAAAGAATTCAATCCAGAAAATCCCCGCTTATTACCCGCAAACTAGCAAATAGATTCATTCATACTGATCTCTCCATCGTTTTTGTTGCTTCATTCAGGGGTTGATAACCAATCGCTTACCGTTTACTAAGAGAAGGAGACTCTTGATAAATAGTTCTGGGATCATCGGTCAACTTGTTTTTGTTTCAGGTCTTAATCGACAAACCAGCCTCTCCATGTCCCTTACCAACTACCATCTCTTTGTAGGGCGCTATGACCGTGGTCTAATGGCTCCCGATGCGAATCATTTTGAGGTAAAACTCAACACCGGAAATGAATTTTATCGAATCGCCGTTAATGTTCGGTCCCAGGATGGTTCCATGCTTATGGCTTTGGTAAATGATAATTACCAGCATGAATTATGTAATCGACTTCTGGAATCGTTTTCCGAGAATGGTAGCTATAACATCAACGACGGGGTTAAAAGAAAGCAATTTGGATTAGATTTCTTACGGCGGAACATGGTTGGCGATTTTAACAACATGGTCGTTCTACCCAATAATGCGCCCGGTTTAGACAATGATCTGGAAGACAAATTGACGCTTGCTCTGAATAAATCGAAGGCGGATCCAAATGCCCGCATTTTTGCCTTTGGTGAGCAGTGGCCTGGCACCAACAAGCCTGACAGGTATTTCCCGGAAATGAAGGATCAGGGATTACATGACATTCACATGAATCAGGGGAATCCTCAAGGTTCACATGATCAGGACAATGGAGTTTTTCAGGACGGCGGGCTATTAATTTACTTCCCCAGCCTGCAACGCTGGACCGCCATTTTGTTGGCTTTTCAATCGCAGTTTAATACGCTCAATCCCACTACGTTACATACTGACGACCAGACTGGCCATCGCATCAAAGGTGATGTGCCCGGCCCTGGACCCGGTACCTCTGTCGATGGCATTGTTGTCATTGTGGCGGCTCTGGTGAACCCCAAAGGCAATGAAGTGGGCAAGGAGAAGGTTATTCTGGTCAATACCACCGATGAAGCCATCTCGCTGGATGGCTGGAAGCTGGTTGACCGAAATCGACATGAGTTTGTCATCCGAAACCGTTCCATTGGAGCCGGAAGCACGGCTGAGGTAACGATCTCTGCAAACAGCAACTTCAATCTGGGAAATAATGGAGGTACCATCTCCTTATTGACGAGTCAGGGTATTAAAACCAGTGGTGTTCAATACACGAAACAACAGGCAAAAGCCGAAGGTAAACTCATTCAGTTTTAAGCCTCCCAGAACAGGATCGAATCACCGGCAGAATGTATCTGCCAGCTTGCATACAGCTCTGAGTCTGATTCCTTATCCTATAGCGGTTAGGCTCAAAGAAATAATATGGTTCGAAGTAGCACCAGCGAAATCGCTGTGCTGATTAGGTATCCATTTCCTGGATTGTTACCGCAGGTTATGGTTCATCTGGTTAAAGAATGACCAGTTAAACCATGCCTGTGTAAAGTTATTTTGGTGTTCTTCAGTGCAAAGAACACCAACCCACTATCTTTACTCGAGTCCCGACCTGGCTCACCTGGGACTCTAACTTAATTCTGCTTTATTGTCTTACGTTATTTGCCAATCGCTCGAATTCGCTTTTTTGTATATGAGACGACTAATCCCATTTTGTATTTTACTACTGCTTATTTCATGTACCGCTAAAAGACAAAGTGACAAAGTAGAATTCGACGATATACCTGTTTCGAGACTCTCCGGGAAAGAACTGTCGATAGCGCACTGTAGCCGGTGCCATGCGTTTGTGAGTCCCGAATTATTGGCAAAAACGAATTGGAGAGATGTGCTTCCGGCTATGGGGCATCGGATGGGCATATACAGTAACGGATATCGACCCGACAGTTTGTTTGATCCCGGTCTAAGTGGTTCCATTGTACGTGATGCCAATATCTTTCCAGAAAGGCCAATTTTGGCAAAAGCTGACTGGCGCAAAATAGAGCAGTATTATCTTGAGAATGCACCGGATACGATCTTACCTCCGCTTCGCAAAAGTAAGATTCGGGTGGGGCTAAAGCATTTCAAATACAGGGAACCGTCCTTTTCTCACCGGCCCTCACTGACCACAATGGTCAAAATTCTTCCCGATCATCGAGGTATTGTTTTTAGTGATGGGAAAAGCAGACGCAATATCTTAACATTTCTGACCCCCGATCTGCTGGAGAATTATAGTATGCGTTTGGAATCAACGCCTGTTCATTTTTACGAAAAACCCAATGAGCTATACCTGACAACGGTTGGGAAAGGCGTTTTTCCAACTGATGCGCCCAATGGTGCATTGCAACGATTGGTGAAGAATGGCTCGGAATCAGGCTATAAACTAGAGAGCATAGCTATTCCAGATTTACGACGGCCCGTATTTATGGCTTATGGTGATTTGAATCAGGACGGGACTGAGGATGTAGTGGCCTGTGAGTTTGGTAACCAAACCGGACAATTGGCCTGGTACGTAAATAATGGAAAAGGGGGGTATGAGAAACGGATTTTGCGTGAGAAACCCGGTGCGATTACGGCTATAATTAAGGATGCTAACAACGATGGCTTGATGGATATTTATGTGCTCATGGCGCAGGGCGATGAGGGCGTTTTTCTTTATGAAAATCAAGGATCGGGTAAATTTCTGGAAAAACGCCTGCTAACTTTCCTGCCACTGAATGGGTCACAGCATATCGAATTGGCTGATTTTAACAAAGACGGCTTTGATGATATCGTTTACGTTTGTGGCGACAATGCCGATAAAACGCCGATTTTAAAGAATTATCACGGGATTTATATTTTTCTGAATGACAGGAAATCCAACTTTAAACAATCGTATTTCTACCAATTGAATGGGGCTTATAAGGCGATGGTACGAGATTACGATCTGGATGGTGACCTGGATATAGCTGCCATTTCGTTTTTCCCGGACTATCTTCGCTATCCGGAAGAAAGCTTTATCTATTTGAACAATAAGGGCAATCTAAAATTTGACGATTATTCATTTCCCGAAGCCTCAAGGGGAAGATGGGTGGTAATGGATGCCGGAGATATGGATGCCGATGGTGATATTGACCTTGTGCTGGGTTCGTTTGTGTATTTTATCCCAGAAGGCGATACCACCGGACTAGGTAAAAAATGGCTATCGACCGGGCCTTCCGTCATTGTTCTGGAAAACACAATTCGGTAGGCTTACCGGTTAAATTACATCGTTTTGGACAAATAACCTGGCTTATGGGCAGGACCCATCTAAGTCGTATGCGGAGATGGATCCGTAGCGACACACTTACGTTCCAGACCGGTCTGGCGCGGAACGGATTAAAGGTATAGCTCGCCGGATTGACCAACAACTTCGTGTTCTTTGGGTTCCGTACTTGCCCAAGTCGGTTTTCGGTAGTTGGTTTGCATAAACGCATTCCTGTTTATTGATAATTTCTCACGAAAAAAATGCCTCAACCCAAACTTGCCCGCGATTCCATGACGGTAATGACCGAAATGGTACTGCCCAATGACACCAATACGCTGAATAACCTGATGGGCGGGCGATTATTGCACTTCATGGACATCGCTGCGGCAATTGCTGCTCAAAAACACTCCAATCGTATTGTCGTAACGGCTTCTGTTGATAATGTGTCTTTTTCTGAACCGATCCGGCTGGGTAACATTGTTACGATGAAAGCCCAGGTAACCCGTGCCTTCAGTTCGTCGATGGAGGTATTTATTGAAGTCTGGGCCGAAGATATTCCCGCCGGCATACGGGTTAGCACAAACAGCGCATTCTATACGTTTGTGGCTGTTGATCAGAGTGGTAGGCCCATAGAAGTTCCGGCGGTGATACCCGAAACGAATGAGGAGAAAGATCGTTACGAGAGCGCGTTACGCCGACGGCAACTACGGCTGGTGCTCGCTGGTCGGATGAACGCGCAGGACGCAACTGAACTGCGGGAATATTTAAAGGTATAAGCCAAACCCCATCGGCGTTACCGATGGGGTTTAGACTACTGTGCCATCTTGAACGACTGCCACGTTACCATCTGCCATTGTTTCCCATTTCGGACATAGACATCGGTATACTTTAAGTGCGTATTGATCGTCTCGCCGTTATTCAGCGCTTTAATCATGCAAATGCCATTGATAATGGCTGTGTTGCCATACACACGTACCTTTTGTTCTTCTACGTTAATGGCGTCGTATTTCGATTTACCATCGCGGATCGACTGGATATACGACTGTTTTGTATCGGTGTTGCCGTTTGAATGTGTATAAACCAGATCATTGGCCAGTACCTGATCAAGTACCGCATAATTTTTGCTGACCTGGGCCTCGAAACGTTGTTTTTCGGCGGCAATGACCGATTTTTCGTCGGCCGACTGAGCTCGTACCAATTGGACGAGGAAGAAAAGGGAGAGTGTAAGGACGTATTTCATGATCTAAAAAGAAATGAATGCCGGATTCCTACCGTATTTAGTTAGCCTGCATCTGCGTGATTGCCTGGTAGACCAGTATTTTGAATTTATCGTTCAGATCGCCATAACTATTCGGGACTTTCTGGGTGTATAGTAGCCCTACAATGCCTTCTTTGGGATCAACCCAGTAGGTTGTGCCGAAGAAACCTCCCCAATCATACGACCCCTGCGATACCGGCAGGCGAGCCGCACTGCTCTCCGAGGTGATGGAAAATCCTAATCCGAATTTATTGGCTCCCTGATTCAGAGCGCCAATCTGATTCGTCGTGATAAGGCGTACCGTTGTCGGGCTAAGGATGCGCTTCCCGTTGTATTCGCCCCCGTTCAGCATCATTTGGAGAAAAATAGCGAAGTCGTAGAGCGTAGAGGTCAAACCGGCTCCCCCCGAATAGTATGTACCCGGTTTATTCGGATAATCGGCTGATATACCATTTTGAGACGGCATTAGCCGAACAGACTTGGTTGAGTCTTCGGTATACACTTTTGTCAGACGATTCTGCTTCGTTGCGGGCAGGTAAAAATAAGTGTCGTTCATGCCCAGCGGATCAAACAGCCGTGTTCGCAGAAACTGATCGAGCGACTGGCCCGAGAGTACTTCTATCAGATAGCCGACGACATCAACGCTGAGACCATAGCTCCAGCGGTCGCCGGGATGATGGATGAGGGGTAAGGTTCCCAGCCGGTTCATGGCATCGGCAAGGGTTCCGTCGGGTGTCCCGATACCGCTCGGAATTTTATTCTTGGCATAAATCGCAACTGCTTCTTTCGTACCGATACCTGGGTAACTGATGCCCGACGTATGCGTGAGCAAATGCCGAATGGTAATTTCGCGCTTGGCAGGAACGGTCGTGTAAGTCGTATCTTTCTCGTTGTACTTGTCCAGCACTTTCGGGTTTTTAAAGGCCGGAATGTACTTCGAAATTGGGTCATCGAGCAGAAATTTACCTTCTTCAAACAAGATCATCAACCCAATGCTCGTCAGTGCTTTTGTTTGTGAGGCAATCCGAAAAAGAGCATCCCGTTTGAGGGGTGTTTTCGCCTGAATGTCATCCTGCCCGTACGCTTTGTGATAAACGATTTTCCCATGTCTGGCCACTAGCACTGCCACACCCGCCTGACGCCCCCTGGCAATGTAATCGTTGATCACAGCATCGATTCGCTGAAGCCGGTCTGTACTCATACCAACGGATTCTGCCGGAGCATCCTGCAAAAGAGATGACCTGGTCGCTCCGTTTGCCGATGCAGCAGGCGTACTGGTATTCTGTGCGGAGGAAGATAGAAAAAAACCGGCCAGCAGGCCGGTTAAAACGAATGTTTTCATGAAAGAACCGGAGTTAGGAAGCGGCACGAAGATAGTTATTTTCGTGAGCCCGTATAGATCTCCGTCCGTCTGATTGGGGAGCCATCTTTCAGCGTTTCCGTCGTTGCCGTAATGGCAATCGCATTCTTACCAGATGCCTGATCGACCCCGAAGACGCCCGTTGCTTTATACGTACCTGTGTATGTATTGCTGGGCGGGATAAAAATCTGGCTGCTTGACTTATCAATTATCGTGAAATTAGCGCCATCGAGTTCAGCGGTCACTTTATACGATTGCTGCCCTGATTCAATATACAGTTCTTTCGGATTTGACCCCTTCGTAACGACAATACTCGCTGTTCCGTATTCGGGATTGAATGTTACCGCGCCTACAGTAATAATACTTTGGTAACCTTTGTCTCCGCCGTCATACGTTCCTACGTACTGATCGCGTGGATCAACGTCGGAGCCTGAGCTGGATTTCTTACAGGCGGTCGTAAAACAGCCAATAATAGTTACAGCAACAAGCATTGTGCGGAGTGATCGAAAGGCATTTCGATTAGCCATGATTAAATTTAGATATGGGTTATATTTACAAGCTGTCTATCAAACGCCGTGCCGGGATTGTCAAGTATAGACTACCGTAAAAAGAGCAAATTTAGATACGTTTACGAGATGGCGTCGTTTCAATAAAATTTTTTAGTCGCTTGCTTTTAGTCTCCACAGCAAAATTGACTTTAAACCAGGTTCAGCGAATAGCCTAAGAATAAATCGGTCCAGGTTACTTGTTAATGAATATACCAGTCTAGTGTGAAAGTCTAATAGTTTGATATTTTATTTTGATATATTAATTAATTTTAGAATTTTATCTATAATAAATGAGAATAAGTTGAAATAATATTGCGATACTATTTTGAATAGCCTACTTTTCCTCCTTGTTCAATTGCCTCTGTTTAGCAACAGTGCTGATTGCTGTCTATTGCGCTAAACAAATCAGTTAGTTGTAAACCAAAACGCAGGAAAACAATCTTGAATCGAAGAGATTTTATGTACGTAACGGGAAAAGGTATCAGTGCATTAACGCTGACACAAATTCCCGTTTTTGGTCGTCAGGTATCGCCCGAAGCCCTGCTGAATCCGGGCCTGGATGTATCCGTAAAAAAAAGGCTGGCCGATGCTGCTCTGAATGCCGCCAAGTCGAAAGGGGCAACGTATGCCGATGTCCGCATCGGCCGCTATCTCAACCAATTCGTAATTACCCGTGAAGACAAGGTTCAGAGCATTACCAATACGGAGTCTTATGGTGTAGGTGTGCGTGTCATTGTCGATGGCTGTTGGGGGTTTGCTGCTATCGGTGATGCGAAGACAGAAGCCGAATTGGCAAAAGCCGCCGAAAAGGCCGTAGCGATGGCAAAAGCCAATGCCATGCTTTCGGAAGAGCCTGTGCAATTGGCTCCTCAGAAAGGCTTTGGCGAAAGAAACTGGAAAACGCCGATTCAGAAAAATGCGTTTGAGATTCCTATCAAGGAGAAAGTGGACCTGCTGATGGCGGTCAATGGGGCAGCGTTAAAAAACGGAGCCAACTTTGTGAACTCCCAATTATTTCTGGTTAACGAACAGAAGTATTTTGCCTCCTCAGATGGTTCTTATGTCGATCAGGATATTCATCGACTTTGGCCTGGCTTTACCGTAACGGTTATCGATCCCAAGAGCGGTAAGTTTGAAACAAGAGATGCCCTCAGCGCCCCAATGGGTATGGGCTATGAATACCTGCAGGTTAATCCGAGTGATAAAATAACGGGCATCACGACCCGGTATAACCAGGGCTATGACATGCTGGAGGATGTTGTAGCGGCTGCCAAACAGGCCAAACAAAAACTCACGGCTAAATCGGTTGAAGCGGGTAAATACGACCTGGTGCTCGATCCATCGCACACCTGGCTGACCATCCACGAATCGGTTGGGCACCCGCTCGAACTCGACCGTGTCTTAGGCTACGAAGCCAATTTTGCCGGAACCTCATTTGCCACCCTTGATAAATGGAAAACCAAACGTTTCAATTATGGTAGTAAGCAGGTCAACCTCTTTGCCGATAAAACACAGGTTGGTTCGCTGGGAGCTGTTGGTTACGACGATGAGGGCGTGCAAACAAAGCGTTGGGATCTGGTCAAAGATGGGATTCTGGTCAATTATCAGGCTATTCGCGATCAGGTCCATATGCTGGGTGAGAGCGAGTCGCAGGGATGCTGTTATGCCGATAACTGGGGGTCTGTTCAGTTTCAGCGCATGGCCAATGTGTCGCTGGCCGCCGGGAAAGAACAACTGTCTGTCGATGAATTGATTAAAGACGTGAAAAAAGGTATCTATATCATTGGCGACGGTTCGTACTCAATCGATCAGCAGCGGTATAACTTCCAGTTTGGAGGGCAATTGTTCTACGAAATTAAAGACGGTCAGATTGTCGGCATGCTCAAAGATGTGGCCTATCAGTCAAATACGCAGGAATTCTGGAATTCCTGCGTCAAGGTCTGCGATGAACGGGACTATCGGTTGGGCGGGTCATTTTTTGATGGAAAAGGACAGCCCATCCAAATCAATGCCGTTTCTCACGGCAGCGCAACGGCTCGTTTCAACGGTGTCAATGTGATTAATACCGCCAGAAAAATCTAATCGCTTTCCGGAATGTGGTTTACGATAGGGCTTATTGCGTTGGCTGCTGTAAACCAGATACCGTAAGAATCAAATCGATAACCATGTCTATAATTCTTCCCGAAGCTGACGTAAAAGCCCTATTGGCTAAAGTGTTAACGTATTCCAAAGCTGATGAATGCGAGGTGAATTTACAGGGCGAGGAATGGAGCAATATTCGGTATGCCCGTAATAAAGTCTCAACCTGTGGCTCATTGGTTTATAAGCGGTTAGCCGTACAGTCGGCTTTTGGTAAAAAAGTTGGGGTGGCTACCATCGATGAATTTGACGATGCCTCGCTGGAAAAAGTTGTGCGCCGATCGGAGGAACTGGCCAGGCTGGCTCCCGAAAATCCTGAATACGTCGAATTGCTGGGCCCTCAGTCATATTTACCACCGAGCGGCTTCTTTGATTCAACGGCTACCATTTCAGCGGAAAATCGGGCCAAAGCCGTTGCCCAAAGTATTCAGATCGCCCGTTCGAAAAACCAGACTGTGGCCGGTTATCTGGAAGATCGGGTTGGCTACTCAGCCATAATGAATAATAAAGGCTTGTTTGCCTATTACCCCCGAACGATCGTAAACTTCAGTTCGACGATCCGTACCGAAGACGGAACCGGCTCGGGTTTTGCCGCTCAGGGAGTGAGCGATTTTACGAAGCTGAATACCAACTCCTCAACCCAGATTGCCCTTCAGAAAGCCCTTGGCTCTGTAGGAGCGCGAGCCATTGAGCCGGGTAAATATACCGTTATTCTGGAACCGCTCGCGGCTGCCGTACTGCTCGAACACCTGTTCCGTAGTCTGGATGCCCGTAGTGCCGACGAAGGCCGCTCGTTTCTGAGCAAACCCGGCGGGAAAACGAAACTCGGGGAGCGGATTATGGACGAGCGGGTTACGATTTATTCGGACCCGACTAATCCGGAGTTGCCCGCTTCACCCTGGTCGTCGGATGGTCGGACTCAGGAGAAAATCAACTGGATCGAGAAAGGAGTGGTCAAAAATTTATCGTATTCACGTTTCTGGGCCCAGAAAAAAGGCGTAAAGGCGGTACCGCCCCCGACCAATTTCATGATGGCAGGAGGGAGCGCCACGCTGGAAGAACTGATCAAAACCACACAACGTGGTATTTTGGTAACCAAATTCTGGTATATCCGCTCCGTTGATCCTCAATCGCTGTTGGTCACCGGTCTGACTCGTGATGGGACATTTTACATTGAAAACGGTAAAATAAAGCATCCTGTCAAGAATTTCCGGTTTAACGAAAGCCCGGTTATCATGCTTAACAATCTCGAAACACTCGGTAAGGTGGAACGGGTCGTGAGTAGTGAAGGCTCATTTGCCAACTACCTCATTCCGGCCATGAAAATCAGGGAGTTTACGTTCACATCCCTTTCCGATGCTGTCTAGGATCACTCCGTTAATTTCCTTTCGCTTATAATCATAGGACTTTGGCTTCGAGCCATAGAGCCGTGCCACGGTTACTGGTAATGCGCAAACAAACCACGGTCTGCCGTGCGGTGGCACGGCTCTATGGCCCGAAGCCAAAGTCCTAAATCAATGAATTGATAACATGGCAATCAACAGCCAGAATGAAGTTAAGCCAGGGCACATCGACCGACGCCAGTTATTGACGTATGGTCTCCAGGGCGCAATGCTGAGCGCCTTAGGAACCGCTTTGCCTTTAGAATCGCAGGCGGGTACGGCATCGTTCATCAAACAGCCTGCGAAAAATGGGAAGATTGTGGTTGTGGGCGCGGGAGCGTTTGGTGGCTGGACGGCTTTGCATTTACTGCGAAAAGGGTATAAAGTAACGCTCGTTGATCAATTCGGACCTGGTAACAACCAGTCAAGTTCGGGTGGAGAAACCCGCTTGATTCGGGCCTATTACAGTGATCCCATATACGTCGACATGGCGATGCGCGCCATCACACTCTGGAAGGAGAACGAGCCTCGCATGGGGCAAAAACTTCTGCACCAGAATGGATTGCTCCTGTTCAATTATCCATCCAGCAAAGCTGAATCGGAAGCCGCTGTGGCCATCTACAAAAAGGCTGGCCTGCCCCTCGAGAAAGTAAGCCTTGATGATGCCGTCAAACGATGGCCGCAAATAGGAACAGAAGGACTGGATCATGTGATGTACGATCCAACGGCGGGTTATCTGGATGCCCGCAAGGGATGTCAGGCGGTGTGTGATTTGTTTGTCAAAGAAGGCGGTACGTTTCTACAACAGCAGGTAAAACAGGAATCCATTAAAGGCGGCAAAGCAACTTCGGTGACCCTTGCCAATGGCAATGTGCTTGAGGCCGATCAGTTCCTGTTTGCCTGTGGGCCGTGGTTGACGCGTCTTTTCCCGGAACTCACGAAGAAACTCGCCGTGACCCGAGCGTTAGTTTTCTTCTTTGCAAGCCCGGCGGGTCAATCCGACCTTATGGAAAATAAACTGCCGACCTGGATGGATCGGGACATGACCGGCCCATTCCGCTCCTTTGGTGTGCCGGGAAGTGATTTTCGTGGGTTCAAACTGGGATTAACTCCCCCAGACAATAACGTTACCGATCGATTTGATACCTACAATCGCTCAGTAAAACCAGAAGAACTGGATATGGCATTAAACGTAATTGCCAGACGGTTCCCTAAAATGGTTGGCCAGCCACTGATCGAGCAACGTGTCTGCCAGTATACCAGCACCCCCGACACCGATTTTATTCTGGATACACATCCCGGCGCCAATAACCTATGGGTAATGGGTGGCGATTCGGGCCACGGCTACAAACAGGGTGCTTCGTTTGGTGAAATAGCCGCCAATACCGTTGCAGGAGAGCGGGAGAAATTAGAAAAGTTTGGCCTGAAACGATTGATTGGATAGCTAGTATCTTTTCATGGCCTTTACCAATTTACGGCTGATCAGGGCGTATCCTTTATCGGATGGGTGCAGACCATCATACGTTCGGTCTATCGCGTCAACCGGATACGGATACTCGTCCTTTTCAGGATCAAAGGGCACATCAATGAATTTAGGATAGGGATAATTGGTGTAAACACCCGTCTCCGGATTTTTCAGTCGCTTATACTTAACGAGCTTTTTTAGCTGCAAGCCATTCTGGTGATAAAGATCAACGACCTCAAATTTTTCGTGACGGCCAATGGAATCGATGGCATTGGCGATGGATTCGAGGAATTGCCCGTTTTTGGCTTTATATGAGCCAAAAGCGTTATTTTTCATATTGGCCAGATAGACAAAATCCACCCGTTGCATGGGAGTGATCAACAGGATATGCGCTTGCGGGTTAAGACTACGTAGTTTGTCGATAATAATCCGGAACGAGCCATACACAGTCGTGCTCCCTGTATTCCGTTGATAATCGTCAAAACGACCCAATGGCCGGCCAGCCCACCAATCGTTGGTGCCCAGAAAGACCGAATAAATATCCGCTTTTGTCAATCCTAACTTCTCAATTTCCTGCGCAATCTTAATAGCAGTCCAGCCATTGTGGCCTTGATTGGTGTAATGAATATAGGGAAGTTGTTCCGTAACTCGGGTCATGTATCCTTTTGTAATCCGATTCCCGGTTTCGTCCCGATGCTCATTCAAGTACGTGATCGAATCACCGATCGCGATCCAGGTAAGCTCTTTGGGTTTAAAGGAGCTGATTAGACCAATCAGTGCAATGAGTATTAGCCAATTTCTCATGTTCATTTTAGTTGATTCGGCATAGCTATGCCAATAATGCGTTTTTATCTGATGCCTTCGTACAAAAAAGAGGGTTTTCGTGAACGAATAGACTAGTGAAGTAATTTGCACTAAAGCAACTATAAAATTGAAACCTATTGAAAAATATTTTATAGCCGAAATGGAAAATTTCTTATAGTATACTTATTGGTTAAGACATATAATCTTCCCTTTTGAATACAATCTGTTCGTAATCACTAAAACTAATTAATCGAAGCTGTTTTTGTATAGCTTCGATTAATTAGAAGAATAATAGGGAAAAATCGCATTATTTTGTGGCGTGAAAGATATTGGAGCATCCGATCAGGAAGATCGACTCTATTGGAATCGTTTCAGGAATGGTGAGGAGGTCGCTTTTGCCTGGATCTACCAACGCTTTGTTCGCGTGCTGTATAGTTATGGCATGAAAATTAACCGCGATTCGACCGTGGTTGAGGATGCCATTCAGGATTTGTTTACCGATCTGTGGCGTACTCGTTCTCAACTGGCTGAAGCCAAGTCCGTTCGATTTTACTTATTTCGCTCGCTACGCCGTAAAATTCATCGCTCGCTCCGTCCTGAGGATGAATATACCAAACCATTTAATCCCGAAGCCGATTATGAGCAACCTACCCTGGACTCAGTAGAAGCAGATATAATTTCTGAGGAAGAAATTGAGATTCAAACCACTCAGCTTAAATCCTGGCTGACCTGTTTGCCTGCCCGTCAATATGAGGCTTTACTGCTACGCTATTATCAGGATTTTAGTTATTCCGAGATAGCCGCCATCATGAATATTAGCGAACAAGGGGCCCGTAATGTGATCCAAAAAGCACTACATACCCTGAGAAGACTGGCGTTCATGGTCTGCCTTTTAGGCATTGGCTGGGGACTTAAATTTTTTTATAGTTAAATAGGTTTAAATCGAGTTAAAGCAGTCTCTTTCTTAGTGAGTTGAAATAATGTACTATTCTCACTAAAAAGAACTGCTTTGATGTACCAGAATTATACGACTGATGATTTTTTGCAGGACCCCGCTTTTCGGAAATGGGTGTTGCAGGGAACGCCCAGTGACGATGCTTTCTGGGCTGACGTTTTGCTAAACTTTCCTCGTCAACGGGATTCCATCCGGCAGGCGCGGGAATTTCTGCTTACTTTACATGGGCAGGTCGAGGCTGATTTTCCGTCGGAACAGCAAGTTGACTTAATCTATAAGCGAATTTTAGAAAATAAGCAGGAAACGCCCGTTCGTCCTTTACATCAATGGTCGGGTTGGTGGGTCGCGGCCTCCATTAGCCTACTTATTGCAGTTGGAGGCTGGTGGTTTACGCAGAAAGATACCTCCCGAATCGCCTATTCTGATGCGACAGTTCCCCTTGATTCCAGGCTGTTTGAGCAAGTCGTTAATACGACTGCCACCGTCCAGATAGTGAACTTGCCTGATGGAAGCCAGGCATCACTGGAACCCCGTTCACAACTTCAGTATCGAAAAGCATTTGCCGATACCATCCGAGAGGTTTTCCTGGTCGGAGAAGCTTTTTTTGACGTACAGAAAAATCCAGCCAAACCCTTTCTGGTCCGTGCGAATGCCATTACGACGAAGGTACTGGGCACTAGTTTCCGCGTGAGCGCCTATGACCAGGATCAGCAAATCAAAGTAATGGTGAAAACTGGGCGGGTATCTGTTTTCCCGACCCAAAGCCGAAAACATCCTGATCCTGAACAGGACGGACTCATCCTGACTCCGAATCAGCAAGCCGATTTTACAAAAACGGACGCTCACTTTACCCGTACTCTCATCGACAAACCAATCCCGATTATCCCGCAAACTGAGTTGCAGCAGTTTTCATTTCGGAACGCACGCTTGCCTGAGATTTTGCAGGCCATTGAAAAAACGTATGGGGTAGAGCTCATTTTCGACGAGCAACAACTGAGCAATTGCCGACTGACAACTTCGCTGGACAACGAAAATTTATTTGAAAAAATGGATATACTCTGCGAAGCGATTGGGGCCACCTATAAACTTGTAGATGCCCAAATTATTATCGAGAGTAAAGGCTGTGAATAATCCAATTCTGAACGTATCCAAACCTACCTGCCTATGCCACAATAGCTCAATCCGATAATCCATTAAAAAAACCGGTAACGGTTCCAGCGTTACCGGCTTCTAAATGACCTTCTCTACTGACATAACCAGTATCCCGTTCCAGCGGGTGTGAAGGTTCGTTTTTGTGTCTTTCAATTACAAAAACCCGTCAAATCAATGAAAAAAACAGTACGAATCAAAAAAAAACTGATTCACCTCATGAAACTATCGCTCCTGCATATTTCGATAGCGATCATATTCGCAGGGGTGTCTTTGGCTCGGGAAGTTACAGCCCAGGAACTCTTGGATCGAAAAATAAACCTGCGAATCACTAACCAGGACTTTATCAGTGTTCTGGCAAGTATTGAGAAACAGGCGGAGGTAAAGTTTACCTACCGATCCAAACTCGTGATGGCTACCCAACGTATGACGTTTACTATCGTCAATGAATCGTTAGGGCAAGTGCTGGACCGGCTGCTTCATCCCCTACAAATCAAGTATAAAGTCATTAAAAATCAGATTGTTTTATCGCCCTTGACGACGCAATCCGATGAAGTAAGGATTCAATATGAACCAGATTCCGACACAGAATCAATTGCGGATATATCCGTTTCTGGTACCGTTACGGACGAAAAAGGCGAAGCACTACCGGGCGTCACAGTAGTGGTTAAAGGGACTCCGCGTGGCACAACAACCGATGCGGGCGGTGTGTACCGAATTAGCGTTACCGATGCGAGCTCAGTTTTACTATTCAGTTTCGTCGGCTATACGACAAAAGAGGTTTCGGTAGGAAACCGAACCGAAATCAAGGTGCAACTGGAAGCGAGTAACAACCAACTCACCGAAGTAGTCGTAACGGGCTATACCACCCAACAGAAAAAAGACATCATCGGGGCCGTATCCGTCGTGAAAGCCAGCGACCTGAATGCTACACCATCTGCAAATTTGATAGCCCAATTGCAGGGCCGGGCAGCCGGGGTTACGGTCAGTAGCACCGGCGATCCAGGTAGTTCGGCCTCTATCCGTATCCGTGGCTTTGCCTCCTATGGAAACAACAATCCACTCTACGTAATCGACGGCGTTCCAACCACCGATGCCTCGCGTATTAATCCGCAGGATGTAGAATCGATCCAGGTGTTGAAAGATGCCTCCTCGGCATCGATCTATGGGGCCAGAGCTGCCAATGGGGTCATTATTATAACGACTAAAGGCGGAAAAATGGGCAAAACGACCCTTACCTACGATATGTATTATGGTATTCAGTCAACCCCGCTCAACCGAATTCCTAAGCTGTTAAACACGAGTGAATTACTGACGTATCTGGATAAAACGACCGCATCCACGTTTGTGGACCCGATTTTTGGTCAGCATGGGTCATTTGCCATTCCTGATCGCTACATCGTTAGCAATGGATTCAAAGGGGGCGTCTCAGCCAGTGACCCGCGCGCAAATCCAGATTTATATACCATTGCTGATTATACGAATCCGTACCAGATTTTTCAGACCAGTCCGGGTACCAACTGGTTCGATGCTATGTCGCAAAAGGGCATTATTCAGAGCCATCAGCTAACGGCTAGCGGAGGCAACGATAAATCGACCTTTTCGCTGGGCATGAATTATTTTAATCAGCAGGGCACCTTCAAAAATACGGGCTACGATCGGTATTCACTACGACTTAATTCCAGCTTTAGTCCCACTAATTTTTTAACCGTGGGGGAAAATATTCAGGTTTCGTACGACAATCGGCGGGGCGATGCTACCGTCATTGGCGAAACCAGTGCCTGGGCGTATGCGCTCCGAAGTGCGTCCTTTATACCCGTTTATGATAGTAAGGGCGGCTACGGGGGCTCACTCGTTGGAGGAACTGCTGGCGTTGGCTATAATCCGGTATCGTATCTGGAGCGCCGGAAAGACTGGACAAATCAGAATCTGAGAGCGTTTGGGAATGTCTTTGCACAGGTGAACATCAATAAAGACCTGGCCTTGCGAACCTCTATCGGTGTTGATGCACGTAATGGAACGCTTCAGCGGGCCTTTTTAAAAGAATACGAGGCCAGCCAGTCACGACGAGTGACCCAGTTGACCGAGGCTTCGAATAATTACCTGAGCTGGACATGGAGCAACACGCTGACGTACCAGAAAAAGATTGCTCAGTTGCACGACGTAAAGGTTTTGCTCGGTACCGAAGCCATTAAAAATACAGGACGAGGTTTGTTTGGGGCCAAGAGTAACTATGATTTTGAGTCCAACAATTTCCTGTCGCTCAATACGGGTTTGCCGCAGTCGCTGGGCGATGTTAGTGCCAACGATGCTGATATTAACCGGAATACGCTGCTATTCAGCAATTCACTCTTTTCCTATTTCGGTCGGCTCGACTATATTTTTAAAGACAGGTATTTGTTGAATGCTACCTTTCGTCGGGATGGATCATCGCTCTTTGGACCCAATGTACGCTATGCCAATTTCCCGTCTCTCGGTGTCGGCTGGCGTATTTCCGACGAAGCATTCCTGAAATCGTTTAGCTGGCTCAATGAGTTAAAACTACGCGCTGGCTGGGGTCAGATGGGCAGTATTTCCAACGTGCCCGCCTTCAATCAGTATTCAACCTACAGCGCTTCGCCGGGCAGTAACTACTACGATATTAATGGGATTAATATCGGCTCAACGCAGGGTTATGGGGCTAGTTCACAGGGTAATTTGCTAACCAAATGGGAAACCACCGAAACCACCAATCTTGGTCTGGATGCCACCATAATGCAAGGCAAATGGAGTTTCGCCGTCGACGTGTATACAAAAAACACGCGTGACTTACTGGTGCCTAGTCTGCGAAATGGACTGGAATTGCTGGTAACCAAGCCATTGGTCAATCTGGGAACCATGCGCAATACAGGTATAGACCTGCAAATAACGAATCAGGGGCGTATCACATCGGAGTTGAAATATGATGCGACCCTGACATTTACCCACTACAAAAACCAGCTGACCAAACTCAACGACGAAAATACCGCGCAGCTGGTAGCCGCGAGCCGGATAACCAATGCCCTGATTACAACGCAGGGACAGGCTGTCTCGTCCTTTTACGGGTATCAACTAGATGGTTTTTATAATAGCCAGGAGGAGGTTAATGCGGGCCCTAAAATCAATGGTGCATCGGGTGTAGTAGGTTCCTGGAAATATAAAGACATAAACGGAGATGGTAACATCACTACTGCCGACCGAACCGTGCTGGGGTCTCCCCATCCCAATTTTCAAATGGGACTGAACCTCGGCTTTAGCTGGAAGGGATTTGATCTCAGCAGTTTTGTATTCTGGAACCAGGGAAATCAGCTCTATAATTATACCAAGTACTTTACCTACATGGGTGTGTTGGGAGGTTCCGTTGCTTCCGGGAAATTATATGATGCCTGGACACCCGAAACTGCCGCTACCGCCAAGACGCCCCAATTGGGTGTAGGAGCCACCAATGGCTATACGGCCTTCGTGACGGGCAATTCGAGTTCGTTTTACGTAGAGAATGGGTCGTATCTGCGGGGTAAAACCATCCAGTTGGGCTACAGCTTTCCCAAAACGTTACTGAAGACCATTAAGCTGAGTAACCTTCGGATATACGCGCAGGCGCAGAATTTCTTCACCATTAC
Organism: Spirosoma endbachense; assembly: GCF_010233585.1. NCBI lineage: Bacteria > Pseudomonadati > Bacteroidota > Cytophagia > Cytophagales > Cytophagaceae > Spirosoma > Spirosoma endbachense. The sequence goes on along the minus strand of NZ_CP045997.1, from coordinate 9,798,632 downwards.
CAAATACAGCGGAGCTGATCCTGACCTGGGACTCGTATCGGGCGCATCGGTTGAGCAAACAGCCAGCAGCGACCAGAATCTGGGCGTTGATTATTCCGGGTATCCCAATCCGCGTCAGTTTTTATTGGGCCTAAACGTATCCTTTTAACTCCGCCATTCCGCTATGAAACCGATTCTAAATTATACGGCACTCACCTTATTGCTTTCGCTGGCTACCCTTTCGGCCTGCAAACAACAATTTCTTGACCTGGGGCTCCAGGGCGTTTATAACGAAAGCGATCTACTTAGCAAAAAAGGGATCGATGGGTTTTTAATTGATGCTTATGCTACGCTAGATGGAAATTTATCGGCCAACTTCCTGGGCCTTAGTGGAACCTACAACTGGATATGGGGCAGTATAACCGGGGGAGATGCCTATAAGGGCGGCACTAATTTCACCGACCAAAGCGAAATTAACCAGGTGATGCAGTATGCAACCCCCACCACGAACTCCCAATTACTGGCCCGCTGGAATGGTATTTTCGATGGTATTGGCCGGACCAATATCGTCTTGAAAGAACTGGCCAAAGCAACCGATCCTGCCCTAACGGATGCCCTGAAAAAACAGATCGAGGGCGAGGCTCGTTTCCTGCGTGCTTTCCATCATTTTGAGGGAAAGAAAATCTTTGGCAACATTCCCTTCGTGGATGAAAAAGCCACTGATTATAAAATCCCGAATACCGATGCGAGTGGTAACTATGTCAACATCTGGCCTCAACTGGAAACCGACTTTAAATTCGCTTATGATAATCTGGACGAAATGAAAACGGGGAAAGGCCGGGTCAATAAATGGACGGCCGGGGCGTATCTGGCCAAGGCGTATCTGTATCAGAGTAAATTCACGGAGGCCAAGGCACTATTTGATGTTATCATTGGTCAAGGTAAAACCAGTCAGGGTGTAAAGCTGGACTTAACGACGGGCTTTGGCGAGAACTTTCGGATCGCGACACAAAACAGTAAAGAGTCGATGCTGGAGGTACAAAGCGCCATTGGTGATGGAGCCAGCGACAATACGAACGGGTTTCGGGAAGCCATCCTTTGTTACCCCAACGGTATTGCAGGTGGCACGAACTCCTGGTTTTACCGACCGTCACAAAACTTGGTCAACGCGTTCCGCACCGATGAAAATGGCCTGCCCTTACTTGATACGTATAACGATGTCGATGTTACGTCGAATGAGATGGTGCCGGATGCCAGCTCGTTTACGCCCTACGCGGGTAATCTGGACCCTCGTTTAGACCATACTGTTGGGCGCCGGGGTATTCCCTATCTGGACTGGGGTATGATGACGGGGGTTGCTTTCACGGCCCCTCCTGGTGAGTCGATTACCAATGGTGGGCCATTCACGGGTAAGAAGCACGTTTTCGCGTCGGTCGAGTATAGTTCGGGGCAGGTGGTCCGGGCTAGTTTTGGCATTGCCAGCGCCTTGAATTATGATTTGATGCGGTTTGCCGACGTGTTATTGATGGCGGCTGAATGCGAAGTAGAAGTCGGTAGTCTGGATAAAGCGCGTGAATACGTCAATCGCGTTCGTGCCCGAGCTGCGGCTTCACCCATCAAAACGCTGGACGGAACCGCCAATGCTGCCAGGTATGTAGTTAGTCCCTATGCTACAGCCTGGGCCAGCAAAGAGGTTGCCCGAAAAGCCGTTCGCTTTGAACGGAGAATCGAGTTAGGAATGGAGGGGCACCGCTTCTTCGACCTGGTTCGCTGGGGCATTGCCGATCAGGTTATTAACACCGAATATTTACCTAAAGAAAGTGTGCGCCGTTCGCTGGCCTTGGGCAGTGGCGTTAAGTTTACCAAAAACAAAAGTGAATACCAGCCCATTCCGGATTATGCTATCACGCAAAGTTTTGTTGCTGGCAAGCCAACACTTAAACAGAATCCTGGTTATTGATCGTCCTGTGTCGAAACCATAGTTAGACAAGGGTAGCTCAACGATAAGCTACCCTTGCCAAACATTTCTCCTGAATCCATTTGTGTATAAGTGTAATGAAACGCAGTACTCTTCCTTTTCTTTTTCTAGTTGCCGTTAGCTTAACGGCTGCCCAACTGATCTATATACCTGGAGAAACTGAGTCGGTAACCGACTGGCCAGAGTATTTAGGCGGGCCAGACCGGAATCATTATTCAACGCTAACCCAGCTCAATACAGGTAACGTTAATCAGCTTAAGGTTGCCTGGGAGTATCATTCCCGCGACTCGGGTCAGGTACAGTGCAACCCGATTATTGTGGATGGCACGCTCTTCGGCGTAACGGCATCGAATCAGCTATTTGCGCTCGATGCTGCTACGGGTCAGCAGAAGTGGCGTTATGTGGAACCAGCCACCAAAACGTTCAATACCAACCGTGGTGTTACCTATTGGAAAAGTAATAAAGCCGGAGACACCCAACCCGCGCGGCTTTTGTATGCCTATGGCTCCTGGCTATATGCGATCAATGCCCAAACCGGAGAACCGATTTCTGGCTTTGGCGAGAATGGCCGGGTGAGTCTGAAAGTCGGATTAGGGGAATCGGCGAAGGATAAATTTGTGATTTCCAACACGCCGGGTACGCTTTTCGAAGATTTATTAGTCATGCCCCTACGCGTTTCGGAAGGAGCGGATGCGGCCCCCGGTTCGATTCAGGCGTTTAATGTTCGGACGGGTAAATTAGCGTGGGTCTTTCACACCATTCCGCACCCAGGCGAATATGGGTATGAAACCTGGCCTAAAGACGTCTATAAAAATACGGAAGTAGGAGCCGCCAATAACTGGGCGGGCATGGCGGTCGATCGTAAGCGTGGAATTCTGTATGTACCGACGGGTTCGGCCGGGTTTGATTTTTATGGCGGAAATCGTAAAGGCCAGAACCTGTTCGCCAATTGTTTACTGGCACTGGATGCCCGGACCGGCAAACGAATCTGGCATTACCAGCTGGTTCATCATGATATCTGGGATCGCGATTTACCGGCTCCACCTAACCTGATTACTCTTCACCAGAAGGGCCTGTCTGGATCCATAAAAACCATTGATGCGGTAGCCCAGGTAACCAAGAGCGCCCATGTCTTTATTTTTGACCGCGTAACGGGTAAGCCACTTTTCCCGATTCGAGAGATGCCTGTTCCTATATCGTCCTTGCCGGATGAAGTGGCCTGGCCAACGCAACCTGTTCCCACCTTACCAGCCCCTTTTGCCCGGCAAACCATTGCCGAATCGGAATTAAGTCCCTATGCTACCAACCGTGATACGCTGATAGCGCAGTATCGACGGGCAAAAAAAGGCCCGTTTCAGCCGTTAAGCAAAACGCCAACGCTACTGTTGCCAGGTGCCGACGGTGGGCCGGAATGGGGCGGTGCTGCCGTTGATCCCGAGGGCATTATGTATGTCAATGCCAACGAAATGGCCTGGATGTTTAGCCTGAGTGCAACGCCCAAAGTGGATGAACTGGCTCATTTAAGTCCCGGTCATCGACTCTATACAACCTACTGCGTGGCTTGTCATGGGCCAGATCGAAAAGGGAATCCGTCAAGCGGTTATCCATCCCTGGTGAACATCAGTCAACGGCGCGACCGGGAGTATGTAGCCAGGTTAATTACCAGCGGTAAAGGAATGATGCCGGGCTTCTCAGTTATTACTACCGCGCAAAAGCAGGAACTACTGGCGTTTTTGTTTAACGATGAAAAAGTGGAAACAGTAACTATGACTCCTGGTACGCTCACTAAACCTGGCCCCTACGTTCCTTATCGTTTCAACGGATACACGAAATTTTTAGATAGTAAAGGATACCCTGCCATCAAGCCGCCCTGGGGAACGTTGACCGCTATCAACCTCAATACAGGGCATCAGGTTTGGCAAAAGACGCTGGGCGAGCTCCCCGAATTAACGAAACAGGGTATTCTGCCAACTGGCACCGAAAACTACGGTGGCCCTGTCATCACAAAGGGAGGTTTACTATTTATTGCGGCTACTAAAGATGGAATGTTTCGGGCTTACGACAAGAAAACGGGCAATTTATTGTGGCAGACCCAACTGCCAGCAGCCGGTTTTGCCACGCCCAGCACGTACGAAGTAAACGGGAAACAATATATCGTAGTTGCCTGCGGAGGGGCAAAGTTAGGCACTCGCAAAGGGGATAGTTACGTAGCCTTTGCTTTGCCCTGAAACGGATTTCCCTATTAACGATCTCGCCTTTACAATGTCAAAAAATAATGAGCTTAAAAATTAGGATTAAGGATGGTTCGTAAAGCCCCGGTGGGATGTCTGCCGGGAGTTTTATTTATTCACTCAGATAGATCCCAAATCCATATGCTGAAATCGGTTGTCCGTTTTCTGCCTAATGTTGATCACCAGGTACGGCCAACTTCGCAATGGTTTGTGTGAAAATTCAATTGAACGTTTTCCATTTTATAAACTACAAGGCTGAATCGATAGATAAGCTGTTTTTAGTTTGCCGATCGAGGAGTTAATAAACCATTTACTATGTGTTGTCTTTAATCTTACTGGCCAACCGTTAAGTCGACCAATAAGATAGAATAGATAAAGCCAGGCTAAGGCGATTCTCTTTCAGGCTTTTACCAAATTCTTTTCAAAAATCCCCGCTCCTCATTACCTGTTGACCGTTCAGTTTGCCTATTTTTACAGAGGAACGAATCCCGTAAATCCGGGAAATCGACTAATACCGGCCGCGTCGGCGGTCTGATCAGACTATGCAATTTTCTCATCTCCACTGCCATACTCAATACTCGCTGCTCGATGGGCAGGCCGACATTAAAAAGCTGATTAAGAAAGCTAAAAATGACAACATGCCTGCCGTTGCCATCACCGACCACGGCAACATGTTTGGCGTGTTTGAGTTTGTGGCCGAAGCCAGCAAGCAGGGTATCAAACCCATTGTTGGCTGTGAATTCTATGTGGTAGAGGATCACACCATCAAACAGTTTACGAAAGAAAAGAAAGACATTCGATACCACCAGCTTCTGCTTGCCAAAAATGCTCAGGGCTATAAAAATCTGGCGAAACTCTGCTCACTTGGCTACATGGAGGGCCTTTACGGCAAATACCCCCGTGTTACGAAAGCACTCATCGACAAATACAAAGAGGGGTTGATTGCTTCTACCTGTTGTATTGGCGCGTCGGTGCCGAAAACCATTCTGAAAAAGGGCGAGGAGGCTGGTGAAATAGAGTTTAAATGGTGGCTGGACCGCTTCGGTGAAGACTATTATGTCGAATTACAACGGCATGAAATTCCGGATCAAATCAAGGTCAACGAAGTGCTGGTGCGGTTTGCCCGGAAATATAATGTCAAAATCATTGCCTCGAACGATTCGCATTACGTCGATCAGGACGACTGGGTAGCGCACGACATTCTGTTATGTGTGAATACCAACGAAAAGCAAAGCACGCCGTCGATGAAGGAATTCAGCGACGACGAGGTGATGCCCAAAAATACCCGCTTTGCCTTCTTCAGCGACCAGTTCTATTTTAAGAACACGCAGGAGATGACGACGTTGTTTAAAGATCTGCCCGAAGCGATCGATAACACCAACGAGATTGTAGGTAAGGTAGACACGCTGAAGCTGAAGCGTGACATCATGCTGCCCAACTTCCCGATTCCACAGGAGTTTCAGCAGCATACCGACGATGTGCTGAACCAGTGGGAATACCTGCGCCACCTGACCTATACCGGAGCCAAAGAACGCTATGTAGATATTTTGCCGCATATCCAGGAGCGTCTTGATTTTGAGTTGTTTACGATCAAAACAATGGGCTTCGCCGGGTACTTCCTGATCGTATCTGACTTCATCAAAGCCGGGCGTGATCTGGGCGTTATGATCGGTCCGGGTCGTGGATCAGCGGCTGGGAGTGCCGTGGCCTATTGCACAGGTATCACCAATATCGATCCCATTAAATACGACCTGCTGTTCGAGCGGTTCCTGAACCCCGACCGGAAGTCGATGCCCGATATCGATACAGACTTCGATGACGAAGGCCGTCAGAAGGTGATTGATTATGTCGTGCAGAAATACGGCAAGCAACAGGTTGCCCAGATCGTTACCTACGGCACAATGGCGTCTAAATCGTCGATCAAAGACGTCGCCCGTGTCATGGATCTGCCCCTTCAGGATGCCAATGCGGTTGTGAAACTCGTGCCCGACAAGCCGACCTACAACATGACGCTCAAGCGCATTTTTGAGGACCCGATTGATGGGCCGGGTGGTTTAGCGAGCGTTATTCAGCCCGAAGAGGTCGATAATGTGAAGCGAATGCGTGCGCTCGAAGCAGGCGACAAGAGTGCGGCCCAGGCCATGCGAATCGTCGACTATGAAAAGGTATCGGCAGTACTCAAACAGGCCCGAAAACTTGAAGGTACGGTTCGTAATACGGGCCTGCACGCGGCTGGGATCATCATCGCGCCCAGCGACCTGTCGGACATCGTACCGGTGTCAACCTCGAAAGATACGAACCTGATTATTACCCAATATGAGGGTAAAGTCATTGAGGATGCGGGCGTTATCAAGATGGACTTTCTGGGCCTGCGTAACCTTACGATTATCAAGGAATGCCTGCGGCTCATCAAGCAAAATCATGGTGGTTTTCTCATTAATGGCGTGGAAACCGGCATTGATGATATTCCCCTGGATGACGAAGAAACATACAAACTCTTCCAGCGGGGCGAAACCAATGCCGTGTTTCAGTTTGAATCCGACGGCATGAAAAAGCACATGAAGGATCTGAAGCCTGACCGCTTTGGCGACCTCATTGCCATGAATGCCCTTTATCGACCGGGCCCGATTGCCTATATTCCGAACTACATCAACCGCAAACACGGTCGCGAGGAAGTTAAGTACGATATGCCAGAAATGGAGGAGTATTTGGCTGATACGTACGGTATTACGGTTTACCAGGAGCAATTGATGCTGCTGTCGCAAAAGCTCGGAAACTTCACCAAGGGCGACGCTGACGTACTGCGGAAGGCGATGGGGAAGAAAGACAAAGCCACGCTCGACAAGATGAAAGGGAAATTTATGGATGGCTGTACGGCCAACAATCTTCCCCTGAAAGTCTGTGAAAAGGTCTGGACTGACTGGGAAGCTTTTGCTTCCTACGCGTTCAACAAATCGCACTCGACCTGTTATGCATTTGTTGCCTATCAGACGGCCTACCTCAAAGCACACTACCGGGCCGAATACATGGCTGCGGTGTTAACGAGCTGCCTGGGTACCATCGACAAGATTACGTTCTTCATGGAAGAATGTAAAAATATCAACATTCCGGTTCTTGGACCCGACGTAAATGAGTCGGAGCGGTTTTTCGGGGTAAACAAAAACGGAGAGATTCGATTCGGGCTGGGTGGTATCAAAGGCGCGGGCGACGCGGCTGTAGAGGCCATCATTGAGGAGCGCAAAGCAGGTGGGCCATTTAAAGATATTTTCGACTTTGCGATTCGGGTCAACCTTCGAACCGTGAACAAGAAAACGTGGGAATCTCTGGCCTATGCTGGTGCTTTCGATAGCATCGACGAATACCACCGGGCGCAATATTTTGAGATGGCTGAAGGCGACACTTCCCCATTTCTGGATAAGATCATTCGGTACGCCAACAACTACCACGCCGAGAAAGCTGCCGCTCAACAGTCGCTGTTTGGCGCCATGATGAATGGCGAACCAATGCTGGCCCGCCCCAAAGCGCCAACCGTAACGGAATGGAATCAGATCGAAAAGCTGAAGTTTGAGAAAGACGTTGTTGGTTTTTACATCACTGGCCACCCACTCGATGAATTTAAGCTCGAAATGGAGGGGTTCTGTAACTGTACCCTGGGCAACATTTTCGAGACAAAACAGCCCGAAATAAAAGTTGGCGGCATTGTATCGGCCGTACAAATGCGGATAACCAAAAGCGGAAATCCGTTCTGTATTTTTAAAATAGAAGACTATAACACGTCCCTTGAAATGGCTCTTTTCGGTGACGACTACGTCCGATTGGTGCAATACATTGAGGTTGGGCGTTTCCTGCACATTACGGGTAAGACGCAAAATAAATGGGGCTCTGAGCAGTTGGAGTTTAAGCCGGTAAGTATCCGGTTGCTGAACGATATGCGCGAAAAATTCTGCAAGGAACTGCGTGTATCCTTAACGATCGACTCGTTGAACGCGCAACTGGTTGCCAAAATCAATGAGCTTGTCAATGCACATCCCGGCACTTGTACGCTCTCGCTCAACGTAGTTGACCACGCCGAGCGTATCGAGGTCAGTTTGCAGTCGCGTACACTGAAGGTCTCACCGGCTAACTCCCTGCTCCGATCGCTGGAAGCCATGGAGGGCGTAACCTGTAAGGTGGCGTAGAGGTCAGCGACAGTCTGTCTTATTCAGAACATATTCATAGCCGCGTGTAGGTTGTTTGAGCACCCATACGCCCTGTTTTTGAACTCGTTCACCTTCGTGCCAGGTAATGGCATCGGCTTTAAGATGCAGGTCGAGTGCGTAGCGTTGAACGACACCTTCGCCCGAGCGATCCCAATTGGCCTGAATCTGATTACCCTTGATCGTTCCCTGAACAGGGCCTCGTGCCCGATCTTTTTCATAGGGATTAATGTCCAGATAGCCAGTGGCCTTCGTTCCATTCATAATTAACCGTATGGTTGTCGTATCGCGTTTTAGTATCTGTTGAAAGCAGAGGGTGTCAGGGGCTACTGCTGTTTCAGCGGAGGTAGTACTTGCTGATTCTTGCGAAGGACGGCCCTGACAACCGAAGAGGAGGCTTGTTGAGATAATAATCAGTGTAATACGCATGGTACGTCAACTAATTTGGACGATTGAGTTTTCTGAATAACGTCGAATATTCCTGATGGTTTATAGGGTAAGGCTGATAAAGTATGAAAAAGGAGTCAGGAAGTCCGTTAAGTCACCTTCTGCCTCAGAGCGAAATGGAAATTATAAATTGCTTATTCGTTTAACGCCTGATAAATATTTAAGAACAAAGTCGATAAATAGTCGTTTTTTTGCAGGATGGGGTTAACGACTCATGCCCTGATCCTTTTTTTTACACCAACTCCCAATCAATCATGACCAGTAATCAATACTCGCCCTCCGGACGAAAGTGGGGCTTGTTATCGGCTCTTTTAGTTGCGCTGATTTTTACGTTCTCTGCCTGCAAAAAAAATGATGATAACACACCAACCGTTCCAACGATCTATGATTTAATCAATAATGGCAATGGTACTACGAACCAGTTTACGCTGTTCAAAAAGGCTATTACCCGTGCCAATTTGGCTGGTGCATTGAGGCAACCAGGCACCTATACTGTTTTTGCTCCGACAGACGCTGCCTTTAAGCTATTAGGTCCTGCTTACGCTGATACAGTAGCAATTAATAATATTCCTATAGTGCAGTTAACAGCCGTTCTTCAGTACCACATACTCAGCACAAAGACAGAGTCGGCGGCTATACCGACGGCACTGCTAACACCCGTTCCGACGCTTGGTGGATCATCGTTGTATCTATCAAAAGTAGCCTCAACATCGGGGACCTCCAGTAGTATATCTGCCAATGGCGCACGAATCGTTCTGGCAGATCAACAAGCCAGTAACGGTGTAGTGCACGTAATAGATCGGGTATTGGTTCCACCGATTCTGGGCGATCTGGTTGGTACTATTCAGGCTATACCCGGATTATTTCCAACCGTATCGTTTACGTTCCTACAGGCTGCTGTAGCCAAAGTAGGGGCGGCTAGTTCCTTAACGGGTACTACACCATTGACCGTATTTGCGCCAACCGATGCCGCCTTTACCGCTGCTATACCCACTATTAAAACAGTAGCAGACATAAATGCGCTACCAGTAGCTACATTAGGCCAGATTCTTCAGTACCATATTGTACCGGGCCGGGTGTTTACACCGCTGATTTCCAGTGGATCAAGTTTGACGACTGCCCAGACCGGTACAATTACCTATGCTGCCAGCACAACGGCAATAACCGTAACCGGTAAAGGAAATGGGGGTACAGCATCGAATATTATATTTCCTGACATTCCGGCAACAAATGGCGTCATCAATGTTGTTGATCGATTGTTGCTGCCTCAGTAGATAGGTTAGTAACCTTTCTTCCTGCACAAGCCGAGCCCATATCAGAGCTCGGCTTGTGCGTTTTTGTGCGTTTTATGGCTGTTTGGGAGGAATCAAAACCCTGCTCCATCTGTTTTGTTTATAAGGATAAAGCATCAAATTGTTAAACCGAAATCGCGGGATTGTCCGTAAGACTTTCGACCTTTGGCACCTTGACTTGTGACCTGTATCGAATGGCTAAACCACAAAAAAAACTCTTTCTGTTAGACGCGCTGGCTCTGATCTATCGCGCTCATTTTGCCTTTAATAAATCGCCCCGTATTTCGTCGCGGGGCGTAAATACGTCAGCGATCTTTGGATTCATGAATGCCATGATCGAGGTATTGACCAAGGAAAAACCCACCCACATTGGTGTTGCATTCGATTCATCGAAGAAAACATTTCGGCACGAACAGTTTCCAATGTATAAGGCCACCCGACAGTCACAACCCGAAGACATCAGTGTGGCTACACCGTATATCAAGCAGATTGTTGAGGCCATGCACATTCCGATCCTGATTCTGGATGGCTATGAGGCCGACGATATAATTGGGACCATCGCAAAAAAAGCAGCTCTGGCTGATTTTGAGGTCTATATGATGACCCCTGACAAAGATTATGGGCAATTGGTTGAAGAGCATGTCCATATCTACAAGCCTGCGTTCATGGGGAAACCTGCCGAAAAACTGGGCGTAAATGAGATTCTGGAACGCTGGCAGATTGAGCGGATCGAGCAGGTAACGGATATGCTTGGCCTCATGGGCGACTCGGTCGATAACATTCCGGGAATTCCGGGAGTTGGTGAAAAAACGGCGCAAAAACTCATTGCCGACTTCGGTTCAGTCGAAAATCTGATTGCCAACGCCGACCAGTTAAAAGGTAAACTCAAAGAAAACGTTGTCAATTTTGCCGATCAGGGCCTCCTCTCGAAGCAATTGGCAACCATCCATCTCGATGTGCCGGTTGCTTTCGATGAAGATCACCTGCGTCATACAGAATATGACAAACCACGGCTGGCCGCACTGCTGGACGAACTGGAGTTCCGGCAGATGAAAACCCGCTTACTGGGCGGCAATTACGACGAAAAACCACTCCCCGAAGCTTTCAAGAATACGGCACCAGCCCAAATGAATCTGTTCGATTCACCCGGCGGGGACACGCCTGCGTTTCTGCCTTTCCCGAATATGGGAGCCCTGAAACCATCAGGTGCTAATGATTTGCCGTTTGATTTTGGCTCTGGCGATGCAGTGGCTACACCAACAGGCAAACCGAAAGAGAAACGGACCAGCGTTAAAGCCCCAGCTGCTTCTGCGTCGGCTGCAACGCCGGATTTCGTAACTGATTCTGCCACGATTGAGGATGGCGAACGTGTTGCAACTGAGCAGGACCAACCCGCTTACCTTGATGTGTATCCTGACTATGAGATCGATGAGGTACAGCCTGAGCGCCGGAGGAATATATTATCGGTAAAGCACGATTATCGCCTGGTCGATACGGCCGAACTGCGGGCCAGCCTGGTGCATTATCTGAGTCTTCAGGAAAGTATCTGTTTTGACTCCGAAACGACTGCTATCGATCCGGTAGAGGCCGATCTGGTTGGTCTATCGTTTGCTTATCGCACCGGCGAAGCGTTTTATGTGCCCGTTCCGGAAGACCGTGACGAGGCTCAGGCCGTGGTCGATCAGTTTAAGCCGGTATTCGAAAATCCGACCATTGGCAAGATCGGGCAGAATCTGAAGTATGATCTGTTGATGCTCAAAAAATACGGTGTCGAAGTGCAGGGTAAGTTGTTCGATACGATGATTGCCCATTACCTCATCGAGCCGGAGATGCGCCATAACATGGATATGATGGCGATGACGTACCTGAACTACCAGCCCGTTGAGATTGAGGCATTGATCGGCAAAAAAGGTAAAGGCCAATTGACGATGCGGGAAGTCGATGTGCAGAAAGTGGTCGACTATGCAAGCGAGGATGCCGATATCACCCTTCAGCTAAAAGAAGCCTTTGCGCCCCGACTTGAAAAGGACAGCCTATACAAACTCTTCGACCAGGTCGAAATGCCGCTTGTACAGGTGCTGACTGACCTTGAATTAGAAGGCGTTGCGATCGATACCAATGCTCTGGCTGAATTATCGGCGACGCTTGAAGTAGACATGCGGCAAGTGCAGCAGGAGATCTTCGAGATTGCGGGCGAATCATTCAATATCGGTTCGCCAAAGCAACTGGGTGAAATCCTGTTCGATAAACTCAAGCTCGATAAGAACGCCAAAAAGACCAAAACCGGCCAATACGCTACGGGCGAGGAGATTCTGTCGAAACTGGAAGCCGAGCATGAAATTGCCCGCAAGATTCTGGATTACCGCGAATTGATCAAACTCAAAAACACCTACGTTGATGTCCTGCCGTTGCTGATCAGTAAACGTACCGGGCGGATTCATACGTCGTTTAATCAGGCTGTTGCATCGACTGGGCGCTTGTCGTCGGTTAATCCTAATTTACAGAATATCCCGATCCGGACACCACGAGGGCAGGAAATTCGAAAAGCCTTTGTGCCGCGCGGACCGGAGTTTGTGATTATGTCGGCCGATTATTCGCAGATTGAATTGCGGATCATGGCGGCCTTCAGTGGCGACCAGACCATGCTTGACGCCTTCAACAATGACGTAGATATTCATACACAAACGGCCAGTAAAGTCTTTCACGTGCCGATCAGTGAGGTGACGACCGAGATGCGCCGGAAGGCTAAAACCATCAACTTTGGGATTATCTATGGTATTTCGGCCTTTGGGTTAAGTCAGCGCTTAAAAATTCCGCGTAAGGAAGCGGCTCAAATCATTGACGAGTACTTTGCCGAGTTTCCGGCTGTAAAAGCCTATATGGACCAGAGCGTCGAAAAAGCACGAGGGTTTGGCTATGCCGAAACGATTTTGGGGCGCCGTCGGTATCTGCGCGATATCAACTCACGAAACCAGACTGACCGGATGTTTGCTGAGCGGAATGCGGTCAATGCGCCGATCCAGGGCAGTGCGGCCGATATGCTCAAGATTGCCATGATTCGTATCCATGAATTCATGCAGGCCGAGCGGTTAAAGTCGAAAATGATTCTGACCGTTCATGATGAACTGGTGTTCGATGCTCACCGTGACGAAATCGACCTGCTGCGTGATCGTGTTGCCGACATCATGAGAAATGCGATTCCAATGGCCGTGAAGATGGAAACCGGAATTGGCATTGGTGAAAACTGGTTACTGGCTCACTAACCTGTTTTATGCTGTAGGCGACTTTTTTTTTGTGTTGGTTAAGCGATACCATCAAACAGGTAATCATTCAAAATCCCCAGCCTGAGTCAGGCTGGGGATTTTGTAATTACACCACTTCTGATCACGAATTTTCTTCGGGAATGTGAGATAATTTACAAATATTACATACGTTCAGTGTGTTTATATAGAGATTAGGAATTGAATAATACGAAGATTATGCTTTAATGCGTCTATACAGTTTAAAGGATTCTATCGCTTGTTATTTATCATGGACAGCCATTGTATTCCGCGCAAAGTAGCCTTATGAAATTGCTCTTATTTAGATAATAGTGCCATTTAGAGCTAAATGGAAGCGCTGTACTTTAGAAAAAGTAATGCTACTCCTGTTTAATAGTCCATTCAATTGCACCGGCTGGCTAATAAATTAGATCATTTATAGAACTGGGAACGTTTTTGTACTTTTTTTATTTGCCTGATAGAGTAGCCTTCGTTTTAAGGAGGCTACGGTGCGTTTTAGAGGTAAAACGCACGAGCTGTCAGAAAAAAGTAGCTGCAAATGAAAAAGAGTTTATTGCCTCTCGCCATCGGAGGCTTCGGCATTGGAATGACCGAATTTGTCATGATGGGCATTCTGCCTGATATTGCGAGTGCACTACGCATCTCGATTCCCGTTGCTGGTCATTTAATCTCGGCTTATGCGCTTGGTGTCGTGTTAGGCGCTCCGTTGCTGGTTGGGATTGCCGGAAATTATCCGCCTAAAAAGATTCTACTGGGCCTGATGGCCATCTTTACCTTTTGTAATATCCTGTCGTCATTTGCCCCCAATTATGAAACCATGATGATAACCCGGTTGCTATCGGGCCTGCCGCATGGTGCGTTCTTTGGTGTTGGGGCGGTAGTGGCGAGCCGATTAGCGGGTAAGGGCAAAGAAGCACAGGCCATTTCGATGATGTTTGCCGGGCTTACCATTGCTAATATTATTGGTGTGCCGCTGGGCACCTACATTGGTCATACCATGAGCTGGCGCATAACATTTGTGGTTATTGCGGCTGTTGGGCTGATCACCATGTTCTGCATCCAGAAACTGCTTCCTGCTATGCCGGTAGTCGGCGAATCCAATCTTCGCAAAGACCTCAAACTGTTTACCCATGTAGAACCCTGGCTGATTCTGGGCATTACGGCTATTGGTACAGGCGGGCTATTTGCCTGGTTCAGTTATATCGCTCCGTTATTGACCGAAGTTGCTCATTTTAGTAGCGACCAGATCACCTGGATTCTGGTCCTGGCCGGTTTAGGTATGGCCGTGGGTAACCTGATTGCCGGGCGTATGGCTGACTTTATTTCACCCATTAAGGCCACGGCTTTATTCCTATTGCTGATGGTAATCTGTCTGTTACTTGTCTATGCGGTTGCGCCCTTTAAGGTGCCGCTGCTGATCATGACCTTCATTACGGGAGCCATTGCTTTCTCATTGGGTGCACCGATTCAGATTCTGATGATCCGGGCCTCCAATGGGTCCGAAATGCTGGCTTCATCGGTTAGTCAGGCGGGTTTCAATATCGGTAACGCGTTGGGTGCTTATCTGGGCGGTATGCCAATTGCAGCCGGTTTAGGCTATTCGTCTCCTCAATTGGTAGGAGCTATGCTGGCATTTACCGGGTTTGTACTGGCTATGATGGCCTACTTCCGGCAAAAGAGTGTTGTTAATTACGAACTAGCGCATGGCAACTAGGAACTGACCGATCTAACAAATTTTTCATACGTGTATTAGCGGATTCTGTACCTTAACACAGAATCCGCTTTTTTGTGTTTAACCACGTCACTATATGAGCTTTTTAGGCATTTTTGCCGTCCTGGCAATCATCATTATTTATTTGTCCATCGTTATCGTGCAACAGGGTACGGTGGCTGTTGTAACAATTTTCGGGAAATATGCCCGTGTTCTGGGTCCGGGTCTGAATTTTAAAATTCCGTTTATTGAGGTTATTTACCGACGTATTTCCATTCAGAATCGCTCCGTTGAACTGGCATTTCAGGCAATTACGGCCGATCAGGCAAACGTGAACTTTAAAGCAATGCTGGTCTATTCGGTACTGAATCAGGGCGAAGAAACCATCAAAAATGTTGCCTTCAAATTTATCGATGAAGCCTCGTTTATGCAGGCGTTGATTCGAACCATCGAAGGATCGATCCGTAGCTTTGTTGCCACCAAACGCCAGTCAGAAATTCTGGCACTACGTTCTGAAATTATTGAACACGTTAAGGCTCAGCTTGATACGCTACTCGAAAGCTGGGGTTACCACCTGACTGATCTGCAATTGAATGACATTGCCTTCGATGAGGTAATTATGCGGTCGATGGCGCAGGTAGTGGCTTCGTCTAATTTGAGAGCAGCTGCCGAAAACGAAGGCCAGGCTTTGCTGATCACAAAAACGAAAGCCGCTGAAGCCGAAGGTAACGCCATTAAAATCTCGGCTGAGGCTGAAAAAACAGCCTCTCAATTGCGTGGTCAGGGTGTTGCCCTGTTCCGGGAAGAGGTAGCGAAGGGTATGGCCGAATCGGCTAAAGTCATGACCGAGGCTAATCTGGATGCATCACTGATCCTGTTCTCAATCTGGACAGAAGCCATTAAGCACTTTGCCGAAAATGGCAACGGTAATGTCATTTTTCTGGATGGGTCAACTGAAGGCATGGATAAAACCATGAAACAGTTACTGGCTGTCGAGAAAATGAATAGCGGTAGCGGAACAGGGCGGATCATAACGCCACCAGAAGAGTTAAAGAAGTAGCCGTGCGCTGAAAAAGCAATAAAATTGGATGATTGTCGGGAACGTTGAGCCTTTCGTTTGTTCATCTAACAAACCCCTGTTCACCAAGTATGACAAACCTGCTTTTTCCTACCGATTTTTCGATAACTTCCGCGTCAGCCCTCAACTGGGCACGGCTATTTGCTCACAAAACAGGTGCAACCATAACGCTACTGCATGTCAATCAACCCATGATTCCCGATTCGACCCTGCCAACGATGGGTGAACCTGGTCTGGGGTTGCTGGCAGCGCAGGAAGTGGAACAGATCAGCCAACAGCGATTAAAGCAACTCCAAGCCGATTTAAAACTGGAAGGACTATCGGTGCGAACAGAATGGCGGATCGGTATAGTCGATGATGAAATTCTGGATGTCGCCAAAGAAATTTTGGCCGATCTGATTGTGATGGGTCGAAGCGATTTAAGCACATTTTTTGATCGCCTGGCGGGCAGTGCCGCAACCGACGTAGCCGACGAAGCCATTTGTCCGGTGTTAATTGTGCCGATTCCACCCGAAGGAGAGCCTGTTCGACCGGCTCAGGTGCGGACAATTGCCTATGCTATGCAGTCGCAAACCACACAAAGTACAGTATCTGAACAAACCGACTCGCTGATCAAAGCATTTGATGCACACCTTTCGGTTTTAACGGACGATCAACTCGATAACGCCCATACTGACCTGATTGTCATGCAGCTATATCCACAATCGGGTTTTCTGGACAACCTACTCCATCCGAACCACACTGCGCGCCTGATCGAAAAATCGACAGTACCAGTACTGGTCTATCATAAATAAGCTAGTACTCAGCCAATTTAAACCTATAAGCCGGGCCGCCGATGCGGTTTCAAAAACCGCATCGGCGGCCCGGCTTATAGGTTTGTAATCAATCGACAATCTCACAGTGTATTGCCTACTGCAAATTGAGCGTCATGAAGTAGAGATCAAGGCCCGGAGCCCAGACATTCGGCTCGGTATACTGAAGCTGAAAGCCTGATTTCTCGAAAAATTGGTACGCGACCTGAGAGGTTCGGCATTCCACAAGCTGACTTCCTGATCGTTGGCGAATAAGCCCGAGATTATACGCTAATAAGGCTTTTCCAACCCCTAAACCCTTCGCATCCGGATCGGTAAGAATCCAGCAAATCCGGCTAACCTGCCCATCCGAAGTTATATAGTGGCCACAGGCACCAACCACTTGCCCGTCGTGGTCGGCCACGAAATAAGGATCCGTATTTGTTCGGAGAAATTCAGCGTACTCACCCAGTTCATTCACACCAAATGCCGTTGGTATGTTCTTTCGGAACGCAGCCAGCAGCTGGCCAGAATCAGAGCTTTTAAACGGACGGATCAACATCAGTGTGCTACACCGGGGCTTTTAAGGTAAAATACTGCAGGTTATACAAATCTACCGAATGATCTTGTTCGCCGGGTTTACAATGGAACGTTTATTGCTGAGAGTCACTCAGAGATGGCCATATTTACGTATTATTGGCCGTAAATTTGGCATTGTAAATGCGTGTAGTCTTTTTCCTCTTTTTTCTACTTCCGTTTACCCTGTTTGCCCAGCTTAAAGGCTGGCAGGAGCTTACCATTTCGGATGGCCTGTCGCAGGGAATGATCTTCGATCTGAAGCAGGATCAGAAAGGGTTTCTGTGGGTAGCCACTAAAGATGGGCTCAATCGTTATGATGGGCATAATTTCAAGGTATTCACCCATGACCCCTATAATGACTACAGTATTTCCGACAATGCCTGTTCGGCTTTACTACTGGATCGACATGGACGGCTTTGGATCGGTACACTCAACAAAGGTCTTAATCTCTACGATGACCGGACCCAGCGATTTTACCACATTACGCTTGGTGATGAGTCGTCGACAAAGTCCAATAATCATGAAGTTCAATTGCTCGACGAAGACCCCGAAGGCAATATCTGGGTAAGTACTTCGGTAGGAAGGTCGTTCAAAATTCAGTTACCGGCATCGCTTCAGCAGGGGTTTCCCGATCAGGCCAACTTTACAAAGCAAATCCAGCTAATTTCCCTTCGCCTGAATAGTGAGCAAATAAATCAACCCCACTTTCATTTCAGTTTTAAAGCCAATGGCCAGGGAATAACCGGTGTGGATAATGGCGTGTATGCGTTTAATTGGCGCAATCCGGCTTCATTTTCGAAACTTAATCTGTTTGTCGGCGAGACGCCAACCATTTTTGATCTTTATGAAGATCCCATTCAGGATTTTCTGTTTGTCAGCACCGGTCAACAAATCAAATGCTGGCATCGGGGCTATTCAAAAACGATTGCATTGCCCAACTCGTCTCCCTACGGTGTACGTATCAAATCTATTGATAAAAATACCCTGGCCATCTCAACGGTCAGTCACTTGTGGCTACTGTCAGCTTCCCAGCTGTTTGGTAAAGACAGCCTGACCGTCGGCGATGCGTTTGTACAGTTTCCCCCTAATCTGTTTGCAATTACCACCGTTCTCCGGGATAAGACGGGCAATATCTGGGCAGGGACCAGTGGCTACGGCCTCCGGAAATTTAACCCTAGTGTTAAACAGTTTCATTCATACCTACCCAAGACATCCCTTTCGCATTTGTATGTAGATCAGCAGGGACGGACGTATGCCCGCTACCAATTCGCGTATGGTCAGTTGGATCGATCGACAGATCGGCTGTTGCCTTTTCTGGATGAACGCCTTCCGGAAGCCGACAAACGGCAGCGCTATTTTATGCAGGATCGGCAGGGCTTTTTCTGGGTGTCTAATGCGCATTTTAAAACCCACGAGCAGCACCTGTTCAAATTCTCCAGTACGTGGCAATTGCTCAAAAAATATCCGCTGCCTGCCGGAATAGAATTCGGCTTTTGGGCCAACCAGACCCTCGAAGATCCATCCCGAAACCTGTGGATCGGAGCCATGAAGGGGAAGTTGCTCCGGTTCAATCCACAGACAGAAACGTTTCAGGTATTCAGCTATCTGGCCCAGAATGAAACGGAAACCTACGCGCTGTTGCGGGAGCCCAACGGATCATTCTGGATAGGGACGCAGCAAGGGCTTATCAAAGCCGACCATCTGCTGACAAAACCGACGTATTCGTACTACAGAAACTCGGCCACGAATCGCCAGAGTTTGAGCAATGATTTTGTATCCAGTCTGGTCAATGATCCCAGTGATCCTGCCCGCTATTTATGGGTCGGTACGAAAGGAGGGGGGCTGGACCGGCTCGATAAGAAAAACGGGCAATTCGAACACTTTACAGAAGCACAGGGGTTGCCCAATAAAGTAATCTATGGGATTTTAACCGATTCATTTGGTCATCTCTGGCTAAGTACCAATCGGGGTTTATCGCAGTTCAATCCCAAAACAAATCAGTTCCGCAACTACACCCAGACAGATGGGCTTCAGGACGATGAGTTTAATACGGGGTCTTTCTTCAAAACAGCGTCGGGAGAATTGCTTTTTGGCGGTGTCAATGGCCTGAACAGCTTTCGACCCTCCGAACTCGCAGGGGCAAGCCAATCAATTCCAATGGTGAATATTATTGGGTTGAAGGTAAATAATAAACCAGTTGAGGCCGGAGGAGTCGATGACGTGTTAACGCATGGAATAGAATATGCCCAGCGACTCGACCTGTCACACGACCAAAACCTCCTCACGTTCGAGTTCGGGCTGATGGATTACACCAATTCTGACAACAATCGGTATCGCTACCGGCTGGATGGAATCGACAACGATTGGGTGGAGGCTGGAACGAATCGTTTTGCCAATTATGCTCAGCTGCCTGGCGGCAAGTACCGGCTGGAGGTGATGGGTTCGGCCGATGGCGAAGTGTGGAGCAAATCCGTTGAACTCCTGATTCGAATTCATCCGCCATTCTATCGAACCTGGTGGGCTTATCTGCTCTATGCGCTTATCGTTGCGGTGGTGGGCTGGCAGCTATACCTGTTCCAGACCCAGCGGCTCCTGCTTCAACAGCAGGTTGATTTTGAGCAGAAAGAAGCCAGTCGATTATCGGAGCTGGACGCGCTTAAGACGCAGTTTTTTACCAACATTTCACACGAGTTCCGAACACCGCTCACGTTGATTCTTGGTCCATTGGGTAATCGGAAAAACAAGCCACTCCGCGAGGCCGACCTGTCGATGATGGAACGAAATGGCCATCGGTTGATGACGCTGATCAATCAACTGCTCGATTTGAGCAAATTGGAGGCTCGCGAATTGACTACCGAATCGGAGCCGGGTGACATTGCGTCCTTTTTTCGGATTATAGCCAGTTCATTTAGCTCGCTGGCCGATAACCGTTCCATTCAATTCAGTTTTGCCCAGAGCCGATCTGCCTTCTGGGTGAATTTTGACCGGGATAAGCTGGAAAAAATTGTGACGAACCTGCTCTCCAACGCCTTTAAGTTTACGCCCGATGGCCATACCGTGCGCATGGATGTTTCCTATCAGACTGAAGGTAAAGCGGGTTTTGTGACGCTACGGATTGAGGATACCGGTATTGGCATCGATTCGGCCAACCTGCCCAAAATCTTTGATCGGTTTTATCAGGTCGATAGTAAATACAGCCGGAATTATGAGGGAACGGGTATTGGCCTGGCATTGGTCAATGAATTGGTGAAGGTTCTACAGGGTTCGATCTCAGTAGCCAGCACCGAAGGGATGGGCACTACATTTACGGTTCGTTTACCGTTGGTGATACTGAATGAACCAGAACATAGCACAGCCGTTACGGGTCCGTCCCCGGCTAAGCTGCCTCAGCGAGTGCTTGTGCCAACAACGGCTGGGACCCCCATACCAACTATACCACAGGAACAGGTGTTAACTACCGAAAATGTGCTGCTCATCATCGACGATAATGCAGATATCAGGGCCTATATACGGCGCATTTTTGAAGCAGATTTTCAGGTGATCGAAGCCGAAGATGGACAGGATGGTCTGGAAAAAGCAACCGCTGTAACGCCCACGATTGTTATCTGTGACCTGATGATGCCTCGACTGGACGGCTTCGGCTTTTGCCGGATACTGAAAAACCAGGAAGCTACCAGCCACATTCCGGTGGTGATGCTGACGGCTAAAGCGACCCTCGAAGATCGCCTGGAAGGTTTTGAGCTGGGCGCCGACGATTACCTGACAAAACCCTTCAATACCGACGAGATCCGGGTACGGGTTCGTAACCTGCTCGATAAACAGGAGCGGTTGCGGCACTATTTCAGTCATAACCTCCTCCTGCCTAAAACTCCGCCAATACCTATCCGTTCGCAGGAAGAAACGTTCCTGCAAAAGGTCCGTGAGATTATCGACCGCCATTTGGGCGACAGTAGTTTCGGCGTTGATCAGTTGAGCCAGCACATGAACCTGAGTTCGTCACAACTACTCCGTAAACTCAAGGCATTGACCAACCTGACTACCGTAGAATTTTTGCGGCAGTACCGGCTGGAGCGAGCTGCCGTTTTGCTGGCAGAACGGTCGGGAACCGTTTCTGATGTTGCCTATCAGGTAGGCTTTGAGAGTCTGCCTTACTTCACGAAAGTATTTCAGGAGCAGTTTGGCGTACTTCCTTCTGAGTATACAGTTTAGTGTTCTTTGGTTGTAAAACTGCAAAAAGGCCCTAATAAGGGCCTTTTTTTTTACTTATGCTGGAAATGAGGAAAAGAATGCCGGATTTGTGCTAACACCTGCGCTGGCTAAAGAATCACATTTGTGCCTGGCTTACTGCCTGCCTCTAAAACAAATCTACCATGTACAACTACACGATGAAATCGAAAAACCCATGACTGCCTGTTGATCGATTGGCAGCCACTATGTACATCAATGGCCTGCCCTATTGGTAGCAACGTCACCATTCTTTGTGTTGACCCGACCATTTCCTGAGTAAAATACTTATCTCAATCTTTATGAAACTAAACGTTTACTTTCTCTTTCTCGCGCTGAATTTATGTTTTTCGCAGCACCTCTTTGCCGGTAACAAATACTGGACAGGTAATACCAATACGGATTGGAATACCGCCAATAACTGGAACCCTGTGGGGGTACCCACTGCATCCGACAACGCTTTTATTAGAGGTGGAACCGGAAACCCTGTTATCGCAGCCGGAACAACCGTTACTATAGCCAGTATACAAATATATGAAAAAACGCTGACAATAAGCGCAGGGGCAACCCTCAATGTGAGGGGTGATGGAACCCTTTTTCGGTATGTTGACCTGAATGTAAGCTCAACACTGATCAATTATGGCACCCTTGCTATGGAAGCTGCTGGAGGTGGGCCTGTTGCTGGTGTATTCGGCCCCGGCGATGACCACTCACTCGTAGAAAATTATGGTCTTATACGGATAAATTCGTCCAATAATAGTACGGCGGTTGAAATGGGGGGGCCGGTTGGAGGTACTACCTCTTCTGCTATAATCAACAACTATGTCTGTGGTCAGTTTATCGTGGTTTCCTATAATATTTTACTGACCGATATTGCTAGATTTAATAACAATGGCTATACGTTTGTAGGTGGAAGAATTAGTTTTAACGGTGGCGGTGGCGTATTTACCAACAATGGTGTATTAAAGTACGGCTCGGCGGGGACAATAACGAGTAACAATGGGTCTGTTATAGTCAATGACAACCCGACTAATAGTACCATCTTCACCTATACCGGTACGTTTTTAGGAACAGTGAATGGTATTTATAAAAACGCAAATGCCACCGCGTCAGCGGGTACATTCACCGCACCCAACACGTTTGCACCTTCGGGTCTATCTGCCGGCGAACAAACGCTCTACGCCAAAATTACCCCGTCGGGTGGGGGCTGCACGTATATAGTACCGTTTACCTATACCTATGCAGATCCACCCAATTTTACAACCAGTCCTACTACAAAAAGTGTTTGTTCGGGCAGCAGTACTACCTTCACTGTTGCGGCTTCTAATGCTACTGGCTACCAATGGCAGGTCAATACCGGTGGTGGTTTTACGAATTTGACTAACACGGCTCCCTACTCAGGCGTCACAAACACGACCTTAAGCATCAGCAATGTAGCAGGGCTCAATAGTTATCAGTATCGCTGTGTGGCTACGGGCGCTGGCGGCTCCACCAACTCCAATTCGGCTACGTTAACCGTCAATCCGCTACCGACAGCTAATATACTCACTCCGTCAAGCACAACGGTTACCTGTAGCACGCCGAGTCTGTCATTGACGGCCACGGGGGGCGGCACCTACCGCTGGGACAATGGCACTACCAATGCATTACGTACAGTCACTGCATCAGGAACCTACTCAGTTACTGTCACATCAACTGGTAGCTGTACGGCGGTGGACAGTCAGGTCATCTCGGGCAACACCACCGCCCCCACGGCCAACATTCTGGCTCCGGCCAGCACGACCCTGACCTGTACGACGACCAGTCTGAGCCTGACAGCCACGGGGGGCGGTACGTATCGCTGGGATAACAACTCGACCAGCGCCACCCGTACCGTGACTACGGCAGCCACTTACTCAGTGACGGTGACGGCCCCCAACGGGTGTACGGCGGTGGACAGTCAGGTCATTTCGGGCAACACCACCGCTCCATCGGCCAACATTCTGGCCCCGGCCAGCACCACCCTGACCTGTACGACGACCAGTCTAAGCCTGACAGCCACGGGGGGCGGTACGTATCGCTGGGATAACAACTCGACCAGCGCTACCCGCACGATCACCACAGCGGGTACTTACTCGGTGACGGTGACTGCCCCCAATGGCTGTACGGCAGTGGACAGTCAGGTCATCTCGGGCAACACCACCGCCCCCACGGCTAACATTCTGGCCCCGGCCAGTACCACCCTGACCTGTACGACGACCAGTCTGAGCCTCACAGCCACGGGGGGCGGCACGTATCGCTGGGATAACAACTCGACCAGCGCTACCCGCACGATCACCACAGCGGGTACTTACTCGGTGACGGTGACTGCCCCCAATGGCTGTACGGCGGTGGACAGTCAGGTCATCTCGGGCAACACCACCGCCCCCACGGCCAACATTCTGGCTCCGGCCAGTACCACCCTGACCTGTACGACGACCAGTCTGAGCCTGACAGCCACGGGGGGCGGCACGTATCGCTGGGATAACAACTCGACCAGCGCTACCCGCACGATCACCACAGCGGGTACTTACTCAGTGACGGTGACTGCCCCCAACGGCTGTACGGCGGTGGACAGTCAGGTCATTTCGGGCAACACCACCGCTCCATCGGCCAACATTCTGGCCCCGGCCAGCACCACCCTGACCTGTACGACGACCAGTCTGAGCCTCACAGCCACGGGGGGCGGCACGTATCGGTGGGATGACAATTCGACCAGCGCCACCCGCACGGTGACCACGGCAGGGGCCTATTCGGTGACGGCGACTAGTCCAATTACTGGATGCTCAGGTACGGCCAGCACAACTGTAGTTAGTACAACGGCTTCGGTATCAGTAAGTAATCCGATCGTTACGACGGCCACCCTGAGTACTGCCTTCAGTCAGACCTTCACCGCTTCAGGTGGAGTGGCACCATTTAGCTTCAGTCTGGCCAGCGGCAGTTTGCCTTCAGGATTAAATCTGAGTCCTGAAGGTGTGTTGTCGGGTATCCCTACCCAGAGTGGACCTTTCACGATCACGGTCCGGGCTGCTGATTCCAATGGTTGTTCAGGTGAGGGAGCAAGCTATCCGTTGACTGTGCTTAATGCAACGCCGACGATTTCCGACTTTACGGCAAGTCCTGATCCGATTTGTGTAGGTGGCCAGGTGACTTTCAGTGCGAACATTGCCAATGTAACGGGTAGTTATGCTTACACGCTGACGAACGGTAGCAGCACCACGACGGGCACTAGCTCTAACCCCAGCTTCGGCCAGAATTTGACGACTCTGGTGGCCGGTATCCAAACCTTTACGTTGACGGTGAACAGCAATGGTCAATCTGCCACGGCTACCTATGAATTGACTGTCAATGCTCCTCCCACGTCCACGCTGATGGCCAGCAATAGTGGTGTGTTGACCTGCGCTCAGTCCAGTCTAACGCTGACGGCCGAGGGGGGAGATGATTATACCTTTAGTGGACCCGGCATTCTGAGCCAGAATGCCGAAACAGGCGTCGCGATAGTCAACGCATCGGGCGTCTACTCGGTGACGGTGACCAATACAGAAACGGGTTGTTACAGTACGACAACGACGACGGTAAGTAGCTCGACGGCAGCCCCATCAGTGAGCATCACTCCTTCGGGTGCGACCCTAAGCTGTGCCAGTCCGAGTGTGAGCCTGACAGCGGTGGGCGTAGGAAGTGTATTGTGGAACACAGGCTCGACCAATCCTATTTTGACGGTGAGTTCAGCGGGGACGTATTCGGTGACCTTGACCTCGGGCAGTGGCTGTACGGCTGTGACCAGTGTGGAGGTGAGTGCCGACCAAACCGCTCCTTCTGTGAGCATCACTCCTTCGGGTGCGACGCTGAGTTGTGCCAGTCCGAGTGTAAGCCTGACAGCGGTGGGTGTAGGGAGTGTACTATGGAACACGGGCTCGACCAATCCTATTTTGACGGTGAGTTCAGCGGGGACGTATTCGGTGACCTTAACCTCGGGTAGTGGCTGTACGGCTGTGACCAGTGTGGAGGTGAGTGCCGACCAGAGTGCGCCCTCAGTGAGCATCACTCCTTCGGGTGCGACCCTAAGCTGTGCCAGTCCGAGTGTGAGCCTGACAGCGGTGGGTGTAGGAAGCGTATTGTGGAACACGGGCTCGACCAATCCTATTTTGACGGTGAGTTCAGCGGGCACCTATTCGGTGACCTTAACCTCGGGTAGTGGCTGTACGGCTGTGACCAGTGTGGAGGTGAGTGCGGATCAGAGTGCGCCCTCAGTGAGCATCACTCCTTCGGGTGCGACCCTAAGCTGTGCCAGTCCGAGTGTGAGCCTGACAGCGGTGGGTGTGGGAAGTGTATTGTGGAACACGGGCTCGACCAATCCTATTTTGACGGTGAGTTCAGCGGGCACCTATTCGGTGACCTTAACCTCGGGTAGTGGCTGTACGGCCGTGGCCAGTGTGGAGGTGAGCCAACAACCGGCCCAGACTATCGCCTTTACCCAGCAACCGGCTTCATCCTCCAGTGTCACGGTGGGCGCTAATGTCACTACTGCTGTCTCGGTCACTGGCAATCCTACCGCTTTCCAATGGTATAAAGACAACCTGAGTAACCCCGTTGGTGGGCAAACCTCGGCTACGCTGACCCTGGCCAATGTCCAGCTCTCCGATGCGGGTAGCTACATGGTGGTAGTCACGGGCGCTTGCAATAGCCTCACCTCCAATGCGTTTGGTTTGTCGGTGACGCCCGTCCAGACGGCGCCCTTCGCCATCACGGCCGTGACGACGGTAAGTTGTACACCTATTCTGCCGAACCGCTTCAGTGTCAGCTTTACGCCCCGCTACAGCGGACTCAATGGTCAACCGCTGTCTTTCTCGGTGGCCAACGAATTGCTGCCCACTACCGAGTCGGGGCCTTATACCCTCCAGCTCTATACGGATAATCCGATCCTTACTCTGAAGGCTACTCAGGGAGGTACTCCACCCGAAGCCAGTTATAGCTACAACTGGCTGGAGGCCTGCCGCACCTCGGAGTCGCCCAACACGCCCCCTCGAGTTGTGAGTACGTTGAGTAGCCAGACGGCCACAGCAGGCACCTATTTCACCTATGTGATTCCTGAAGGTACCTTCACCGACACCGAGACGCCCCTGAGTCTGCGGCTCTCGGCCAGTGGGTTGCCAGCAGGCCTGGGTTTTGCGGGAGCCACGCTGAGCGGGATATCGTCAACAACAGTAGGTTCACCTTTCACGATAAATATCACGGCTACCGATCCGGGTGGGCTTTCTGTGAGCACTCCGTTGTTATTAACGGTGCTGCCTGCCACGACGACCCCACCACCGACTCAGCCTTTTGCGATCACAGGGGTAACCACGATCAGTTGTACGCCAGTGGCTGACCGGATCAACATCAATTTTGCCCCTCGTTATGCCGGGCTGACCGGTCAGTCGATTGCCTTTGAGATCGTTAATGAGCTGGCTCCGACGACCGATCCGGCTCCTTACTCGCTGACCTTGTATAGGGACAATCCGGTGCTGACCTTAAAGGCGACCCAAACAGGAAGTGTTGAGGTGGCTAGTTTCAGCTACAACTGGTTAGCGGCCTGTGCCAGTGCGGGACAGGATAACACGCCCCCTCGCGTGAACAGTCCGGTGGGTAATCAGACGGCTGTAGTGGGGCAGGGGTATAGTCTGAATCTGGCCAATACGTTTGCCGATCAGGAGACACCGAATCAGATTACACTGGTGGCCAGTGGGCTACCAGCAGGGCTGAGTCTGGTGGGTACCCAGATTTCGGGTACGCCGAGCGTGAGTGGGGTCTCGACAGTGGTACTGACGGCGACCGATCCGGGCAGCCTGAGCACGAGCACGAGTTTTGTCCTGACGGTGGTCGGGGTTGGGCCGAGCCCATTGACGGTGAACCTGCAAGCGAGTCCGAGTCAGTTCCTGACCAATGGGTCAACGACGTTGACGGCGAATGTGTCGGGGGGAACAGGTCCATATAGTTATGTTTTCTCGGGTCCGAATAGTATCAGCCCTACCGGCAATTCGGCAACCGTGTCGGGGCTAAGTGCGGGAGTGCAGACTTTCATGGTGATGGTGAGCGATGCGACCTCACCGGTTTCCCAGACGGTAACGGCCATGGTTAGTGTGACGGTGAATGAGCCGGGTAACCCGCCAACGGGTGTGTTCAGCATCACGGGCGTAAACACAGTAAGTTGTGAGGTGGTGAGTGCCGGTCTGCGCCGATTGACCTTTACACCGTTGTATGGAGGGGTAACAGGTCAGCCCATCAGCTTCCGGGTGGTCAATGAGCTGGCGTCTACAACAGCCAGTGGGCCTTACAGTCTGAATCTATACACGGATAATCCGAGTATCACCCTGAAGGCGATCCAGCAGGGAAGTGATGGAGAAGCGAGCTATGTCTACAACTGGCTGGCAGTGTGCTCTACAGGTGCTCGGGTAGGGGTAGAAGCTGCGGCTCGTTTGACCGTAGAGGTGCTGGGTAACCCGGTAGTAGGCGACCGTGCAGAAGTCCTGATAAAAGGTGCTGGTTCCCACGAGGTTGGCCTACGGGTAGTGGATACTCAGGGGAATGTGGTCAGCGAGAGGACAATCGGTTCAGGCGAGTTGTCTCAGCCGCAGACAGTGCAGTTGGGCCAGCCAGTGGGTCAGTACATCCTTCAGGTTAGCACGCCTATTCAGCGTCAGACGGTTAAGATTCTCAAACGGTAAACCTGATGGACTAATACCGGCACCAGCGTGCCCAAATTGATTCATGGAGGCTGCTAGTACTGACTTGACCTGGTCAGTGCTAGCAGCCTTTTTTTGCCCTTTTCTCTGGTTGAGCACATGGCAGAAAGAGACTGGTGCAATTTATCCATTAGTCATCTCATCATTGGATCATCTACATCCCTTCGATTTTTTCGTATTATTGACCAGGGCTTTCGTTTCGAGCCGTGCCACGGTTAATCATGACACTCTAAAATAACCGTGGCACGGCTCGAAACGAAGCCCTATTGACTATAAATTGAGCATTTTAAATGCGGGTCCTCTACTTTCTGTTTTTACTTCTTCCTGGTGTACTCCTTGCCCAGCCCAACGGCTGGCAGGAATTAACTATTTCCGATGGTCTGTCGCAGGGGATGATTTTCGATCTAAAACAGGATCAGAAGGGATTTATCTGGGTAGCTACCAAAGATGGACTAAACCGCTTCGATGGGTATAATTTCAACGTATTTACTCATGATCCATATAACAAATACAGCCTTTCGGATAACAACTGCTCAACGATGCTGGTCGATAGCCGGGGGAGGCTGTGGGTGGGTACCCTCAATCAGGGACTGAATCTGTTCGATACGCGTACCCAGCGGTTTTATCATCTCGATATTCGTGATCAGGCGTCTTCCAATGCAGGAAATTATGCCATTAACTATCTGTTCGAGGATCCACAGGGGGCTATCTGGGTGATTGCGGAGGAGACTAAATTGATTAAAATCAGTTTAGCTACTTCGCTTAAAAACAGCTTTCCCAATCACGCTAATTTTGCTGATCAGGTTCAACTCACACAGATTCCGATCGATAAGAAGAAGACGGGTGGCATTGGGCACATTAGTTTCCGTCCCGATGGTCAGGCTGTGTTGGTAGGCAATACCGGTTTACTGTCATTTAACTGGCAATACCCTCAGAAAGGAAGTACGTTCACTCTTTTTACGGATGAATTCCGGGGGGCTTATACCGTATACACCAATATAAATCAGGATGCGTTGTTTGGCCTTAAAGACAATAAAATCCTCTATCGTCAGCATGGCAGGCTGAAAACTATTTATCTGCCGAAAAATGAGGATGCCGTCATTAGAGAGATCAATCCGAAAAAAATGTCTATTGCTCAGGGTGGGCTCTTGTGGTTGATCTCGCCTGATGATCTCATGGTACAGGACAGCCTGACGGCACGCAATGCGTTTACCGCCCTGCCCGGCAATCTCTATGCCATTACTACGCTGCTCGAAGATAAGACGGGCAATATCTGGCTGGGTACAAGTGGCTATGGTCTTCGAAAATTCAACCCCAAAATCAAACAGTTTCATTCGTTACTGCCTGATAAAACCCTTTCTTATCTGTATGCCGACCGGAAGGGCCGGGTTTATGTACGGCATGAGTTTGCGTATGAACAACTTGATCGGGCTAATAACCGGACACAGTCTTTCCTGCCTGATGGATTGCCGCCCGTTGATAAACGGCAGCGTTATATGATGCAGGATCGTCAAGGAACGTTCTGGGTATCGAACACGAACTTCCAGACGCACGAAATGTATCTGTTTAAGTTTAGTGCCGATTGGCAACTCCTCAAAAAATATCCTCTGCCCCCCAATACGTCGTTTGGTTTCTACAATAACCAGACGGTTGAAGACAAATTCGGTAAGCTTTGGATTGGAGCCATCAATGGCAAGCTTCTTCAATTCGATCCCCAGACAGAAAAATTTCAGATTTTCTCGTATCAATCCCTGTTACCGCAGAAAGGAGCCGAAATAGAAACCTATACGATCTACTTCGATCAGGACGGTACGCTCTGGATCGGTACCCAACAGGGGTTGATACGGGCCGATCACCCACAGACCAGGCCGGTTTTTTCACTCTTTAAAAATAGCCAGACGAACCGTCAGAGTTTGAGCAACGATTTTGTGTTGAGCCTGCTCAATGACCCAAACCAGCCCGCCCGCTACCTATGGGTAGGTACCAAAGGCAGCGGGCTGGATCGTCTGGATAAACAGACGGGCTACTTTGACCATATCACTGAAAAACAGGGATTGCCCAATAAAGTAGTGTATGGAATACTGGCAGATGAGTTCAGGAACCTCTGGCTAAGTACTAACCGGGGCTTAGCACAGTTCAACCCCAAAACTAAAACGTTTCGCAACTTCACCAAAGCCGACGGCTTACAGGACGATGAGTTCAATACGGGCTCCTTTTTCAAAAGCCAATCGGGCGAGTTGATGTTCGGGGGCATACATGGGCTAACGACCTTTCGGGCAGCCGACTTGGTTCGGGCCAGTGGCCCGGCTTCACGAGCACATTTGATTGGTTTGAAAGTCAACAATGAAACCGTTGACGTGGGCAGCTCCGATGGGATACTGACCGAAGGAATCGAGTACAAGCAACAGCTCAATCTGTCGCATACCCAGAACCTGATCACGTTCGAATTCGGGCTGATGGACTTTGCGAACTCAGCCAAAAATCAATACCGCTACCGGCTCAATGGGATTGACCGGGATTGGGTATCGGCGGGTACCAACCGCTTTGCCAACTATGCTCAATTACCACCGGGCAACTACACTTTTCGGATGATGGGTTCGGTTGATGGCGAAGTCTGGAGCAAACCTGTCGAACTCCAGGTACGAATTCATCCGCCATTTTATCAAACCTGGTGGGCTTATTTGCTCTATGCGATAATTATTGCAGTGGTGGGCTGGCAGCTCTACCGGGTTCAGACCCAGCGACTATTGCTCGAGCAACAGGTTGTTTTTGAGAAAAAGGAAGCGAATCGGTTAGCAGAACTGGATAGTCTGAAAACCGAGTTTTTTACCAATATCTCTCACGAATTCCGTACCCCCCTAACCCTGATTCTAGGGCCACTGGACAACCTGAAAAAACAATTTCCTCATCATCCTGAACTGACGCTGATGGAGCGAAACGGCCATCGGCTGATGACACTGATCAATCAATTGCTCGATCTGGGGAAACTGGAAGCGGGTGAGTTAAAGCCCGAATTGGAACCGGGCGATATGGCTGCTTTTTTTCGAATGATAGCCGGTTCATTCAACTCCTTAGCCGAAAGCCGTGGAATCGCGTTTTCATTCGATCAAAATCAAACGACGTGGTGGGCTCGTTTTGACCGGGATAAACTGGAAAAAATAGTGACGAACCTGCTCTCCAACGCCTTTAAATTTACTCCGGCGGGCAACAACGTCAGCATGAACCTGCATTATCCCGACGAAGGGGCTGGGAATCAATTGCTAATAACGATTCAGGATACCGGCATTGGCATTCCACCCGAACATGTGCCTAATATTTTCAACCGATTTTATCAGGTCGATGGCAAGCTAAATCGTACGTACGAAGGCACTGGTATAGGGCTGGCACTGGTCAATGAACTGGTCAGGGTGCTGAATGGCACGATCGACGTTGTCAGCGCCGAAGGTCTTGGCACCACATTTACGGTTGCACTGCCGCTGATGACGATCGATAGAATGCCGGCATCCTGGACTGAACTCTCCTTGTCTGCTCCTATTGCATCCGTATCAGTACCAGCGGAAACGGAGAATCTGGACCCCTCCGCGCCTGGAACCGCTAACATTCTGCTGATCATAGACGATAACGAGGACATCCGGTCGTATGTACGTAGTATTTTTGAGCAGGATTATCAGATCATTGAAGCCATTGATGGACAGGACGGCCTCGAAAAAGCGACTACTGCACTGCCCGACATGGTTATCTGCGACCTCATGATGCCCCGGCTCGATGGATTTGGGTTCTGCGAGGCACTGAAAATGCAGCCAGCCACCAGTCATATTCCTGTGATCATGCTGACGGCCAAAGCTACTGTCGAAGACCGAATCGCAGGCTTTGAACTAGGCGCCGATGACTACCTGACCAAACCTTTCAACCGGTCTGAAATTCAGGTCAGGGTACGCAATCTGATCGAGCAGCGCGAACGCCTGTACCAGTGGTTTTCTATGAGCCAGCCCACTCCGGATAGCCAGATAAACATTCCGGCTCCATTAACGGCTGAACAGCAGTTTATCGACCGGATGACGGCGCTTGTTATTCCGCACATAGATAATACCGGATTTACCGTTGAGGAACTGGCCGAAGCCGCCAACCTAAGCAGGGTGCAACTTCACCGTAAGCTCAAAGCGTTAACCAACAAACCTGCTACCTCCTTTATCCGGGATATCCGGCTTGCCAGGGCCGCCGAACTACTGACCGAAGGCCAACAGAACGTAACCCAGGTGGCTTATTCGGTTGGTTTTGACAACCTGTCTTACTTTGCCAAAGTGTTTCAGGAGCGTTATGGCGTCTTGCCTTCGCAGTATGGAAAGCCCACGTCAACGTTGGGTTAAGCCCGTTCACAGAACATTGTTTTGTCTTTATTGGTCCTTGAATTCGTCTGTAAAGCAGTCGATGTGGTGTCAGTTTGAAGAAACTGACACGGAAAGGTTTCTCAAAACCGACAGGGGAGAACGGTTCACTGTGGTGATTCTCCAAACCTCATCCAGACTATACACTCGGTTTTAAGAATCGCCACGGCGAACCGTCCGCAGGGGTCTGGTTTAAGGCCCTGACCTCACACCAAAGGGACATTTTTGCCATTTAAGCCCGGATTTTCGGGCTTTTTTATTGTCATGTAACATAAGTGCTAATGAATGCAACGAGTGTGTTAGCAGACCAACCATCAGTGCCGCAACTTGCGGACTTATTGACAGGGCTGATTGATCCATTGAATCGCTTCATGTCTTTTACTTACTCACTTTATAGAATTTTTCTGCCGCCATGAAAAAAACACGTTCAGCCGACAACCAGATAATCGATACGTTTCAGACCAGTTATTCAGACAACAGCTTTGAGATACTCTATAACCAATATGCCCATAAAGTGTATCGGACGTGCCTGGCCATGACTAATGATTCCGCCGACGCTCAGGACTATACCCAGGACATCTTCATCAAGGTATTTGACAAGTTGAACTCCTTCCAGAATCGCTCCTCATTTTCTACCTGGCTGTATGCCATTTCATACCATTATTGTCTGGATCGGCTTCGGTTAAACAAGCAGCTTAAAACCGAGCCATTGCCCTATGATTTATCGGATACGCTATCTGACGAGGAACTGATTGATGGCATACCAGGTATACGCCTGAAGGAGGTGGTAGAACGGCGGATACAAGCTCAGGAGCTGGCCCTTATGAAACTACCGGACGAGGAGCTAACCCTACTTCGACTAAAGTATGAACAGGGCTTATCAATTCGAGACCTTAGCGAATACTACAAGTTGTCGGAAAGTGCGGTAAAGATGCGTCTGAAGCGAACACGTGATAAACTACAGGCAATACAGACTAGTATAGATTGCTAATAACTCAGTCAGGATGACTGACCATACGATGTGAGTTAAAATCAGGCCTTTCGCTTCGAGCCGTGCTACAGTTAATGGTCCTACTTGTGATAACCGTGGCACGGCTCGAAGCGAAAGGCCTGAAAATGTAACATGAGTGTTAAGGATTGCAACGCTTGTGGTAGCAGACGTATATGGATTGGCTTTATTTATCTGCCAATTTCAATCCATCCATTGAATCAACGAGTCTTTTCAACCTTCCTCTTTTTAGTATGTTATGAAACAATCGCTCCTACAACCCGGAGACATGCTCAAAATGCACGCCCATAAAACGGGCAAAATTAGCCGCCCGATAGCTGATCTGATGTTTTTACAGGCCACCGGTAACTATAGCTGGCTTCACTGGAAAGATGGGCAACGGATGCTGCTTCCCCGCACCTTAAAATACTATGAACCCCAGTTGCCTAAAGAGTGGTTTATACGGACTCATCGAAACTGCATCATCAACCTCCAGTACATAGCCTATCTGGGGCCTGTGCAGCCGGATAATACCGGTCTGGTTTACCTGCATTCGGGCGATGTGCTGCCGGTGTCGCGTCGTCGGTGGGTGGCCATGCAAAAAATTTATCGGAACCTGTCTGCCAACGATAATGGCTCGACGACCGGAACGGCTAGTATTTCCCTCGATTCGCTCCTTCCGGATTATCTACCAGGCGATCAATAAAAAAACTATTGTCCGTTTAATAGAGCGGTGCTGTTTTTTCGGTCGTAAATGCGTTTTCTTTTCAGCTACTTAGCTCAGTCCAAATGAAAATAAAATTTACTTTTTCTTCTTTTTCCTGGATTTAAGCAACCATCCGTATTCTGTTATTTAAACCTATAAGGTTTCAAAAACCTTATAGGTTTGTAATCACGACTATTTTTCTGCGACTCTACAGATGGGTTTATGATAAACCGGGAAATTACAGGAATTGGCAATAAAGCATAATTTGTTAGCCTGATGATGCAATTCGTTCGCTTTGGCAATCATCGCTTCGTCGGTGACAAGTACGACCGGCGAAAGCGTTACTTCACTGAAATGGCCGCCACCGTCTGGCGTCTCTATCATTGTTCCTGTTGCCTGATCCGTATAATCGACAACAACAACGCCTGCTTCGGCACACAAATGCAGGTACCAGAGCATATGGCAGCTTGCCAGGGAGGCAACAAGCAATTCTTCCGGATTGTATCGGCTTTTATTGCCCCGAAACGACGGGTCCGATGACGCAGGAATGTCAGGTTTGTTTTCGGCCGAAACGACATGATCTCTGTCGTATGAACGGTAATTGGTAGTCCCTTCTCCTTTATTTCCGGTCCATCGAGTGGTTAATGCGTACGTGTGTTGCTTTGCCATAGTGCATTCGTATTACTTGTCAATCGTTGGTCGTCGGGTAGCCATTTCGTTGGCCATTTTTTCTGCATCAGCATTACCCGTCTGACGTAGTTCGGAGATAATGGACTGGTAGTTTTTGTCGTCTCGATTTTGGCTGAGCTTAGCCGCTCCCTGCATCGTATCAATGGTCATTTTGAAAGCGACTACGCCACGCATTTGTTTCCGAACGTAGTCTGCGGTCATACTTTCAACGGATACCGGATGCCTTGAATGAGCCTCATAGCGATCTACCTGCTGGCGCAGAAAATCAAGGGTTTCATCGTCGCTTAGCATGCTCGTTCGCCCAGTAATATGCACCGACAGATAATTCCAGGTGGGTACATTAACATGATCGTACCACGAAGAGGAAATGTAGCTATGCGGCCCCGAAAATACGGCCAGTGCAGGTCTATCCTGTCCCAATAGTTTCCATTGCGGATTGGCTTTGGCCAGGTGGCCAACTAATTGAAATTGGCCATCGGTATCAGCCAGAAGTTCAATGGGCAGATGTGTGGCTACCGGAATACCATCGTGGCCCGTCGTAACAAGCAACGCAAAGGAGTTATCGCGGATGAACTGCAACAGTGTAGGGCGGTCGGTTTCCTGAAAGGCGTGTGGTATATACATTGTCGTATAGTTGTTGATATCGGCTATTGATTATTGCATGACTTTGGCTTCGAGCCGTGCCACGGTTTGGCACCGTGGCACGGCTCTTTGTGAAAGGCCTGTATTGTTTATTTCCCTTTGTCGATTGCCATGCGCACAGCCAATCCTGTCAGAATACTGGCCATAAACCATTTCTGCACCCGAATATAAACCGGACGAGCCTGAAACCAACTGGCCATCCGGGCGGCCGATAATATGATAACCATATTGACTGATCCACTAATGGTTAGCTGAATCAAGCCCAACTGAACGTTTTGAGTCAGTAACGAACCGTATTCAGGGTGCGTAAACTGCGGAAAAAATGATAGATAAAACAGGGCTACTTTCGGATTGAGCGCATTGGTCAGCAGGCCCATCCGGAATAGCTTCCAGTCAGAATCGTGCGATAGAGCTCGCGTCTGGAAGGGGGAAGAACTGCCGGGTTTAACGGCTTCCCAGGCTAGGTAGAGCAGGTAGCCGACACCGAGCCATCGTAATACGTCATACGCCAGCGGAATTGCCAGAAACACGGCTGATAACCCAAAGGAAACCAGAAAAATATGACCCAGAAACCCAGCCAAGACACCGGCAAGCGACACTAAACCTGCACGCCGTCCCTGGGTGATGGAGCGGGAAATCAGGTAAATCATGTTCGGTCCGGGGCTGAGTACGAGACCCAGCGCAGCCAGCGCAAAAAGGAGTAATTCGTTGGCAGGA
Source organism: Spirosoma endbachense (assembly GCF_010233585.1). Taxonomy (NCBI): domain Bacteria; kingdom Pseudomonadati; phylum Bacteroidota; class Cytophagia; order Cytophagales; family Cytophagaceae; genus Spirosoma; species Spirosoma endbachense. The sequence goes on along the minus strand of NZ_CP045997.1, from coordinate 9,761,977 downwards.
ATCATCTTGTGTCAAGCGTTCTGTAAATAATCAGGCAATGGTGTCCCTAGGCTATTTTCGGCAGCAAGCGGGGTTAATCGCACTGTCTGCATTGGAATTACACCCGCCCAGGTTGGCAGGCCCTCATCTTCAGGGTCGTCATTGGGGCCACCGGTGCGTACTTTGGCCGACGCTTCGGCCAGCGAAAATGCCAGCACGGTCGTTTTTCGCATTTCACTGCTGGTCGTTGGGCGCAGATCGTCCCAGCGACCGGGAATCAAGTGATCGGTAATCAGTGCCAGCGCTTCCATGCGTTCGTTCTCGTCGGTTACTTTCTCAGCAGTTGCAAAGATGACCACCGAACGGTAATTGACCGAGTGATGAAACGCCGATTTGGCCAGAACAAGTCCATCCGTCAACATCACTGAAATGCAGACCGGACCACCCTGTTCGATTGTACGAATGAAGTGGCTGCCAACAGACCCGTGGATATAAACCCGGTCGCCTTTTCGGGCGAATGCGGTTGGAATGGCCATCGGTTGACCATCGACGGCGAAGCTAACTGTGCAAAAAAGGGCTTCGTCCAGAATGGGGTGAATTGTGGCTTCGTCGTAATGAGCACGCTTGGCTAAACGACTGGGTGTTGTGCGGGCGGTTTGCATCGTTGGTGATTTTTTAGGCAGGACGTTTGATACGGATAAGTAGACAACAACTTTCCCAAAATCAGGTGCCCTGTTCTTTTTCAAAACAAATGTCGTTATTTGCCGGTCTACTCAAGTCGTCCAGTTTTTAGATTTCTGCTAGTCCGGTTATGCCGCCATTCAAATCGCTGATTCAGGTTGACAAGACATTACCTACCCCAGTTTTTCTACAGTTAAGCGAACAACTGGGCCAGCTTATTCGCGCAGGAACGCTCGTGGCTGGCCAGCGATTGCCCGGAACGCGTCAACTGGCCGACTTACTTGAGTTGAACCGGCAGACGGTTGTAGCCGCTTATGATGAGGGTTTGGCACAGGGCTGGCTCGAAAGCCGGGCTGGTAGCGGCACCTATGTGGCCGCTCATTTTCCTGACATTAAGCCGCAGCTATTGGCGAGCAACGATAGTACAGCCAGCGTTTTGGGAACGGATAGCACCGGAACACAGCCGGGTTATGCCTTCGATTCGCTCAATTTTCTGGTCAGGCCCGTGTTGACTAACTCAGCCGGTTTACACCTCGACGATGGGTTTCCAGATATTCGACTGGCTCCAATGGACGAATTAAGCCGGGCTTATCGCTCGTATTTCCGGTGGGGAAATCCACAGACTCATTTCGGTTACGGCGATACCAAAGGGCATTTGCTGTTACGTGAACAGCTTTCTCTTCATCTAAACGAAACCCGAGGGCTACGGACCACACCCGAGAACATACTCATTACTCGCGGAAGCATTATGGGTTTGCACCTGACGAGCCAGGTTTTACTGCGATCCGGCGACATCGTCGTAACTGGCGAAACGACCTGGGCAGGTGCTACGATGAATTTTCGAAAAACCGGTGCCACGATCCTGACCGTTCCTGTCGATCAACATGGTTTAGACGTTGATGCACTGGCTCGTTTGTGTGAGCAAAAGAACACTATCCGGATGGTATTTGTGACTCCGCACCATCATTATCCAACCACGGTGACACTCCGACCCGATCGGCGTATTCGGCTCCTGCAACTGGCTGAACAATACCGATTTGCCATTCTGGAAGATGACTATGATTATGATTTTCATTACCTGAGCCGCCCGATTCTCCCCCTGGCGAGCGCCGATCGGGAAGGAATGGTTGTTTATGTCGGTTCGTTGACGAAGTCGGTTGCTCCGGCTTTTCGGATTGGCTATGTAGTGGCCCCAACTGCACTGATCGATGAACTGGCCCGGCTACGGCGTATCATTGATCGACAGGGCGATCCTATGCTGGAGTTTGCTATTGGCCAATTACTTAAAACCGGCGATTTGAAACGTCATTTTCGCAAGGCCCTTCGCACCTATCACGTTCGCCGGGATCGGTTCTGCGAGCTGCTAACCAGTGAATTGGCACCTATTGTTCAGTTCACGAAACCCGATGGGGGTATGGCCGTATGGGCGCGTTTCGATCCGGCGATCGATATGGATGCGTTGGCTACCCGTGCAGGCCAGAAAGGTCTTTTTCTGTCGAGTGGTGTGTTTCATAATCCACCCGGCCAGCAGTTGCATGGTACTCGATTGGGTTTTGCGTCGAGCACAGAGGAGGAACTGGAGCGAAGCGTGATGGTACTCAGGAATGTACTAGGTTCAAGTTTTGGATTTCCAGGCTTTATACGCCCCTGGTAAACACACAGCACACGGTCGATACCCCAGTTCAAGTGCTTCTGCTTCATTCCAGAAAAACACTCGGTTTTCGGGCTTCATGCGTTTCCCGGCCCGGCAGTCGAGCCGACCGTAGATCTTACCGGGACGGTTGCCGCCCAGCGTAATGAGGCACTGCTGGAGTAAGTCTAACAGTTTTCGACGCTGGGCAAATGAAGATGATCCTAAATCTGTATGTCGAATCATGCGGCATCGTGAAAAATAAGCCCCACATTAACGCGTGTTCCGGTTCGCACTTCACTAACTCCGTGCCGCATGGCTACGCGGTAATAGCCACGAGTGCCCTGGGCGGGTCTGTATTTAGTCGTGAACAATAGAACCTGCCCTTGTTCTGGCAGCAATACCGTTGCTTTTGACTGCATCCTTGGGCGCTGTTCGAGCATAACGAACTCTCCACCCGCATAATCCTGGCCCGGCTGGCTCAGAAAAAGGACAGCCTGAAACGGGAAATAAAGCTCACCATACATATCCTGGTGAAGCGCATTCCAGTCGCCAGGGCCGTATTTCAGAATCAGTGGCGTTGGGCGGGTTTGTCCGGCTGCGTGGCAGGTAGAAAGCCATTCGTTAAGATCGGTTGGGTAGCGCAGGTTAATCCCCAACTTTTCATTCCAGTCATTGGCAATGGGTGCTAACTGAGAGAACAACTCATGCCGAAGCGTATCGACAACTGATGGTAGGGGGTAGCTGAAATATTTGTATTCGCCACTGCCATAGCCGTGATTCTGCATGACGATGCTTTTTCGATACAGGTTTGGCGCATCAAATAAGTCTGCCAGTTCACGACATTCTTCGGATGAGAGGAGTGAAGGCAGCAGGGTGAACCCGGTTTGGGATAGGTCAGACTGGAAATGGGGCCAGTCAATTGTTTTTTGAGTCATCATATGAGTTACACCAAGAGCATAAAGGAGCGACGAAAATCACAAAACCCTTGACGCTAATTATGGGACATTCGTTGCTACTTTGTGCTCTCCTTGTTCTATAAAATCTTAACTGTCAAGCCGCGCAGCTTCCCAGCCAAGCATGGCCTGTTTGCGTTCCGTTCCCCAGCGATACCCGCCAAACAGCCCGGTTTTTTTGATGACCCGGTGGCATGGTATCAGGTAACCGACCGGATTACTACCGATGGCTGTGCCGACTGCCCGCGAAGCTGTGGGTTGACCGATGGCTTCGGCAATCTGGTCGTAACTCGCCAGTTTGCCTTCCGGGATTTTAAGCAAGGCTTCCCATACTTTTAGCTGAAAGGCAGACCCGCGTACTAGAACAGACAGCGGTTTGTCTGATTTCTGGGGGAAAGCTTCCGTGGTCATACCATCAGTTGTTGGGAAAATCTGGTCAGCCAGAAACTGAACAGCTGTTGGGTCGTGATGGAGCGATGCTTCGGGCCATGCTGTTGCCAGAATGCTTTCGGGATCGTTTTCATCGTTCAGGAAATGCAAAAGAGCGATTTTTTCATTGATGGCCCCTAAAAGATAGTCGCCAAATGGGCTATTGAATACGCCGTATGACAGATCTAGGCCAGAGCCAGCCTGTTTGAATTGCCCCGGTGTAACGCCTTCGATGGTTACGAATAGATCGTGCAATCGACCCGTACCGGAAAGGCCGGAATCATAAGCGACATCTGCCAGAGGATCACCCTTGCGAAGCCGGGTTTTGGCATGTTCGAGGGTTAGGTATTGGCTAAATTTCTTGGGGCTTACACCAGCCCATTCCGTAAATAACCGCTGAAAATGAAATTCGCTCATATTCACTTTCTCCGCCAGTTCGCTTAAGGACGGTTGTTCCCGAAAATGGGCCGTCAGGTGTTCGATGGCGCGGGCAATCTGCTGATACGTGTGGGTGCTGTTCGTTGTCATAGTAGTTGTGTTTTGACTCTACAAAAGTCGCTATAACCCAACGGGTAGCAAACCCGATTCTTGCGGAGTTTTCCGGGTGATTGTTTCACGGAAAAATCAGCAATTTTAGCTACTTTGCTGATCATACCGACTCATAAACAGATGGATATACTCCGGGAGTTTCTTCAGGAAAGTGGATTCGATGCCGGGGAGCAATCTTCAATTATTGGTCAGTTTCATCGTCGGGAATTAAGTAAAGGTAATCTTTTTGCCCAGGCCGGACGCGTTTGTGATCAGCTGGCGTTTGTCGAGAAGGGATTGTTCCAGTTTTTTGCGGATCGCGACGGCGACGAAATTACAACGTACACGGCGGGTACTGCCGATTTTGTTGTATCGCTGGGTAGCTTTCTGAAGCAGCAGCCTTCCCGCGAATCCATCCGAGCCCTGACCGATAGTGTGCTATGGAGCATTAGCCGACAATCGTTCAATCAATTACGGCAGACTATTCCCTCGTTTGAGCTGTTCTATATGGGCTTGCTCGAAGATCAGATCAACTGCATCGAGGAGAGTCGCTATAATCTACTGACACTCTCTGCCGAAGAGCGCTATCAGAAACTAATGACCGATGAACCACATCTGTTGCAGGAAGTGCCACTTCAATACCTCGCTTCCATTCTTGGTGTTACTCCCCGTCACCTGAGCCGTATCCGTGGTCAGATTCGATAGCTAACGATCAATCATCAGGGCAAGCTCACTGAGCGATCTGGACATTTGTCTAAGAGATTGGCCTTTCTGGCAGGCCACCTTTGTATCGTCAACCAATTAACAAAAAGACGATATGAAATTGCCACTAGCAATCGGGTTATTATTTCTGAGCTATTCCACATTGGCTCAGCGCTTTCCGCGTAATGAATTCAGTATTAACGGCTTTCGGAACCCGTCTATTGGGTTGGAATATCGCCGGGGTCACGTTTCCGCTCATGCGGGCTACTACGTAACAAGTTTCACCGCCGGTATCACGACGCAATTTACCAAAACAGGCCTTACGTACTGGTTTCTGCCGGTTGGTCAACGCGAAAACCCATCCTCGTTTTATGCGTCGGTGTCGTATCTGCGCGGCCTCAACCGGGACTATGAGCGGCAGAACGCGGCTTCGGCTGAGGTTGGCTTTCGATGGATGGTCTGGCGTGGACTGAACCTGCGCCTGGGTGTGATCGCCTTAGCCAGCGATGGAAAAGACCTTAAAATCAATCCTACACCTGGCATCAGCTATTCCTTTCACTGGTAATCCGAACAAGCCTTTCCAACATACACAGATGAAAACATCCACAATGCCTGCTAATCGACTCATTGGAAACCTGCTCATTCTCGGCGTTATGCTGGTGATGATTCCTTACACGACGCTAACGATTGTGTTCGATTATCCGGATATTCTTCGCCAGGAACCCGGTGTTATTCTGACTCGCTTCCATACCGGGGGGGCCTCCCTGATTGGTGTTTGGTGGCTATTCGCTATCGGCGGATTTCCGTTGCTGCGAGCCTATGTGCTCATTGGGCAGAAATTTGAGAAGCAGGTATATGCCCTGCGATGGGCTACAACTCTGGGCGTAATTTCGGCTCTTGTTCAGCTTATAGGACTTCTTCGATGGCCGTTTGTTGTGCCCGTTTTAGCAACTCAGTACGTTACGACCACCGATCTGGCTACCCGGCACGCAATCGTTGTTGCCTTCAAGGCTATTCACCAGTATGGCGGTGTGGTTCTGGGCGAACATCTGGGACAATTACTGACCATTGCTTACACACTATTGCTCTCCAGAGCTTTTGCGCAGATAGACTTGTTTCCCAAATGGATAATCTATTTAGGTTATGTTGCTTCAGGCATTTATTTGCTGGCTCAGGGGGATTTATTCGCTACCGTAATTCCGGGCTTTCCAACCTGGGGGCTGGCTGGTTTACTGGGTAGCAGCCTGTGGTTAATCTGGCTGCTGGTTGTTGGTGTCTGGTTTCGGCGGTTAGCCGATGTCGCCAATGAATGGGGTGAGTAGTATTTCTTGCCAAAATACCTGCATAAAAAATAACGGTGAGACCATGTTATCAGGCATCCATTTTAAAGCGTAAACGAATTAAGAGCCAGTGTTTTACATCAGCCGGGCGTAGCTGCGATCCTTTGAACGAGATTTGTTGTGCAGCCTTATCAGTGAAAACAGCTATGGTCCGGGCCGACTTGACCGATAATTGTTTAGTAAATAGATCGACTTCAGGGCTTTAGACTGGAAGAGAGCCTTAGCAAACCTGATTCTATATTATTTTATGACTGTCGGACTTTTCATTCCCTGTTATGTAAACCAGTTTTACCCCCAGGCAGCCATAGCAACGCTTCAGTTGTTGCGGAAAGTAGGGGTTGAAGTAGTCTACCCATCTAAACAAACCTGTTGTGGACAGCCGATGGCCAATTCAGGGTTTGAGCACCTGACGCAGGAATGCAATGATCTTTTTCTGGAAAATTTTTCCAAATTCGATTACATCGTAGCCCCTTCGGCTAGTTGCGTATTACACGTTAAGCAACACCTGCATTCGGCAACTGATCCGGCGGAGGCAGACCGTGTTCGGTCAAACGTATACGAACTGGTCGAGTTTTTAACCGATGTCTTGAAAGTAGAAAACTTGCGGGCCCGATTCCCTCACAAAGTAGGAATTCACCAGAGTTGTCATGGATTGCGTGGTCTTTATCTGGCCCAGATGAGCGAGCTCAATGCCCTGCCCTTTTCCAAGCCTGTCCACTTGCTGAATATGGTAGAAGGTCTGGAACTGGTTACGCTGGATCGCCCGGATGAATGCTGCGGTTTTGGTGGGACGTTTTGCGTGGCCGAAGAAGCCGTATCGGTAAAAATGGGAAAAGACCGGGTAACCGATCATACAAAAAATGGGGCCGAGTACATTACGTCCGTCGATCTTTCCTGCCTGATGCATCTGGAAGGGATTCTGCACCGGAATAAGAGCGCCATTAAAGCTGTACACATTGCAGAAATATTAAACTCGACCTTGTGATGGAAAAAGGAATGAAAGATCATGCTGCTTTGGCCGAGGCTTTTATCAACGACGAAGAGCGCGTCGACTGGCACGACGGAGCTCTCTGGTGGATCAGACAGAAACGGGATATTGCCTCCAAACAAATTCCGGAGTGGGAGGATTTACGCGAAACCGCATCCCGAATAAAGAATAATGTACTCTCTAATCTGCATGACTACCTGTTGCAGTTTGAAGCCAATGCAACCTTGAATGGGATAAAAGTACATTGGGCCGCCGATGCCGAAGAACACAACGCCATTGTGTATTCCATCCTGAAAGACAAAGACATTAAACAGATGGTAAAGAGCAAGTCCATGCTCACCGAAGAATGCCATCTGAATGAATACCTGATTGAACGCGGTGTCGATGTCATTAACTCCGATCTGGGCGAATATATTCAGCAGCTTGATAATGAGCCACCGAGCCACATTGTGCTGCCCTGTATTCACAAACGAAAAGAGGAAATCGGAGAGATTTTTCATGAACACCTGGGTACCGAGAAAGGCGTGTCGGACCCGACTACGCTGACGCGATTTGCCCGCCGACACCTGCGCGATGTTTTTATTACCCGACGAGCAGCCCTGACTGGGGTTAATTTTGCCGTGGCCGAAACCGGCGAGTATGTAGTCTGCACCAACGAAGGAAACGCCGATATGGGTGCTCATTTATCAGAAGTGCAGATTGCCTCTATGGGGATCGAAAAAATCATTCCTAAAAAGGCCCATCTCGGCGTATTTTTACGGTTACTCGCCAGAAGTGCTACCGGGCAACCCATCACCATTTATTCGAGCCATTTTAAAAAACCACGTGAAGGCCAGGAAATGCACCTGATTCTGGTCGATTTGGGAAGAAGCCGTCAGTTGGGCCGGGTCGATTTTCGGGATTCATTGAAGTGTATCAAATGCGGAGCCTGTATGAATACGTGCCCCGTTTACCGGAAAAGTGGAGGGCTTAGTTACCACAATACGATTGCCGGTCCTATCGGTGCTATTCTGGCTCCTAATCTGGACATGAAAAAGCACGCCGATCTGCCCTTTGCGTCGACGCTCTGCGGTTCCTGCTCGAATGTCTGCCCCGTAAAGATTAACATTCACGATCAGTTGTATCAATGGCGTCAGGTTATTGTTCGGGAGGGTTATGCCGCCAATACGAAAGTGCTGGGTATGAAAGCGATGGCCTGGACGTTATCGTCGCCGACATCGTATTCCACGTTGGGTAAAGCCGGACGATGGGTTTTAAATAACATTCCGTTCGCGGTAAACAACAAGTTCAATCCCTGGTACAAACAACGTGACATGCCAGATGGACCGAAGGAGTCGTTTGATGCGTGGTATGCTAAAAACAACAGCCAGGATAGCGAAAAGGATTAAATCCTGATCATTGTCTGGAAAACATTCGTTTGATAATCAATAGAATAGTGTAATTTTTAACCGATAATGCCTGAAATGAGCAGCAGAGAAAATATTCTGGCCGCTGTTTTGAAAAACCAGCCTCCCGCCAGTCCGTTGCCCGATATTGGTTTTTTGAAAGGCAACGCAGGCGATGTGGTGGCTCAGTATAGTGGTGTTTTTACCAGTATTGGCGGGAATGTATTTTTGGTAAAAAACCTGGCAGCCGTTGATGCCCTGATCAGAGAAAACTTCGATGCCACAAAGCGTATTATAACCACCCTGCCAGAACTGGGTAATTCGTTTGAACTGCTTTCTGCCACTGTTGATCCGCATACGTTTGATGATGTCGAGGTAGCGGTGATCGAGGCCGAGTTGGCAGTTGCTGAAAACGGTGCGGTCTGGCTTCCGGAGCAACGGATGGGGCAACGGATTGTCCCCTACATCTGCCAGCATCTAGTGGTGGTTGTGGCGGCCGAAACTATCGTTCCTACGCTGCATGAAGCCTATGGTCAAATTGGGTTGGGGCAATACGGTTTTGGGGCTTTTATTGGAGGGCCCTCCAAAACGGCCGATATTGAGCAGGCGCTGGTGATGGGAGCACACGGGCCTATCACGATGACAGTATTTATTTTGGATCAGGTCAACTAGTGCATCCAGGCATTAATCCGGCTTTACGGGTGAGTGATTCAATCCGTACAGTTGCTGAGATAGTACCTGTTTAGCAGTTAGTAGCGTGGGGCCGGGTTTATTGACGTGAGGTCAGGTTCTTCAACCTGACCTTTGCAGCTTGAGAAACCGCATCGAACATGAACGACTAGGTTTTGAGAATCACTTCGACGAACCGTTGCATCGGCAAACCGTCCTCACTGTGTCGGTTTTAAGAAACCGACACCACATCACCACCCAAACTATGGCTATGGATTATGAAGGTGTAAGCTGTTCATACACTCAGGTTACAGTTCATATTGGCTTTCGACCGTTGAATCATATTTTTTTTGTGTATAGAAGGTAGGATAATTAATTTTGGCCGCAATTATAAACCCGGGCATTTTTGAACAAGTCATGAGTGTTGTCATCAAACCAACCGTCAGCAATATTATCAATCTTTGGTTTGGCGCGGATACGCCGATTCGGCAGTATAGAATTAAATTGAATCCTGATTTATGGGTAGCCTGCCAGAACATCGATCAGGATTTTTGTCCACCCTCAAAGATACAGCAGACGGAGAATTACCGGAAGTCGGATAAAGTAGCGTTCGCTAAGGCAGTGCAGGAGCAATTAGGGTATATCGCAGGGTCAAACGATAACTAATCCAACTCTTCAGGTAAGTGAAAAAAGCCAGGATCGAATCCTGGCTTTTTTCAGTTCTGATCGAACTTAAGCGGAATAAGCTGGCAAAACACTAAAATTATTAGTTTAGGTAAAGCTTTTTGTAAGCTACAAGGGTTGGTATAAGTTACTGGTTATCTGGGTATTTGCCTTTTTTGTGAAACTAATGTGTTTTGCTATTTATTTTTTTTCTTTAACATTTAAAGACTTGCAGAAATCCGCCTGTAGAATATATTCGTATATAGCCGCAGATAACAAATAGTGTACGCCTATGCAGTACGTATCCGTATTTACGTTATTCGCTCTACCTGTGGCTAAAGGGTTCTCATCGCTCCAACAGGCGACAGACTATCTTCGCAGAGCCAATGCCGATCAGGACCTTTCCCCACTTGGGATCTATGATGCCAAAATGGGGCTGGTAATACCATACATGAGCGACGGTTATTCACTCATTGATACCGACGAAAGCCTGATTATTCGACTGGCTCAGGAGCATATTGAGCACATTGCCTGACAGCAACGATCACTGACCGTAGACCGTCGCTATATGGTGAGTCGATTGATAACCAGATCGGGGTTTTCCCGTTCGTATTCGTCAATGCAGTCCATTCCAGCGTCGGTTAGTTCATAAAACGTCTGCTCTTCATTGCCTTCATTACAGATGTTTAGCAATCCACTGCGAACCAACCCTGTGATAAGGTAGCTAACCAGCGTACGATCAAAATTGGTGTGCTCAGATAATTGAGTTCGGTTCACGCAGTGACGTGTAGCTGTAAGAATGTTGTATTGGCCAAACGTAAGTATCATGGTAGTTGCCAAAGTAGTATATAGCGTTAAAAAGGAAGGTTAAGTATCTATCTATAGGATAACTCGACAAAATGCGGGCCAATGTACGCTGTAACGGAGAAAATTATAAAATAAGATCTTTTTACTAACTTTTTTTAGACTGGCTCAGCCTCCTGAAAGAACTGTTTTAACTGCCTTTTTTCTTGACTTCTGCTACATCATGGGTAGCCCCATCCTGCAATAGTTGTGCAACGTGCTGATTTATTAATTGCTACTTTTCGAAAATGCCCATAAAAAAATCTGCCAGGCTAAAACCTGGCAGATTTAAATAGAATTCTAAAAACAATCACACGTTTTTAGGGGAAGATATAGCTCTTCTCAAACTTACTTCGTGCCGTAGCGCTTGCGGAACTTGTCCACACGACCAGCTGTATCGAGCAGCACGTTCTTACCTGTATAGAATGGGTGCGACTGCGAGCTAACTTCAATTTTAACGAGCGGATAGGTTTTCCCTTCAAACTCGATAGTGTCTTTTGTTTGAACCGTCGAACGTGTCAGGAATTTGTAATCGCTCGACAGGTCGTGGAATACCACTTCGCGGTATTCCGGGTGAATGCCCTTTTTCATGATTAATCTCAGTTTCTTGTCATCTTCTCGGTTTCCGACCGAAAAGGACTGCAAAGGTACGGCGTTTCGGGCGGATTGGCAAACAGTTTTAGTGGTTCTTTTTGGGTTTGATTATCAACCGGATAGATGTGTCCCGTTGCCTAATAATGGCGTAATAAAGGATTGTTACTATTCCGTTTTTTGCTTATCTTTAAGAACGTTTACGCTTCTTCATTCCGACTCGCTTCACTTGCCTTAGGCGTGAACCGGTCAGTAAAATCGCTCTTTTATTTTTTTTAGCATAGCTCTCCTACCGGGTATTGTTAAGTCGCTAAGCATTACGGCTTAACAATTTCTTAACCTGTCTGGTAGAGTTGCACGTTTCAATGAATTGCGAAAACACCCGAACCTTCGGGGTTGCTTTTCCGTCTATTTCAATAGAACTTTAAAACTCCGGCCCAATTGGGCTTCGTTTGAACGAAATGGTTTTATGCTCCTGGTTACTTCTGTGTTCTCCTCATTGGAATCATACGTGTCAATCTTAGCTTAAGTGAAACCACTGAGTCGGTGTTTTTAATTGCATTCAACATTTTTTTACTATATAAAAACTAACCCAAACGCTCATGTACGTAATCAAACGTGACGGACGCCGGGAGTCGGTCAAGTTCGACAAGATTACCGCCAGGATCGAAAAACTGTGCTACGGCCTTGATCCGGCTTATGTTCAGCCTGTTGAGGTCGCCATGAAAGTGGTTAACGGTCTCTACGATGGTGTAAAAACCACCGAGCTGGACAATTTAGCCGCCGAAACAGCCGCTTCGATGACCACCAAGCATCCCGATTATGCCATTCTGGCCGCTCGGATTGCTATTTCGAACCTGCACAAAGAGACGAACAAATCGTTCTCCGGAACCATCAAACGGCTATATACGTATGAAGACTCTAAAACCGGCGAAAATGCAGCGCTGATTTCGAAAGAGGTTTATGAGGTTGTCCGTCAACATGCGGCTCTGCTCGACTCAACGATCATCTACGATCGGGATTATGGCTATGATTATTTCGGCTACAAAACCCTCGAAAAATCGTATCTGCTGAAAATCGACGGTCGCATTGCCGAACGTCCGCAGCACATGCTGATGCGCGTAGCCGTTGGTATTCACATGGAGGATATCGATGCGGCTATTGAGACCTATAACCTGCTGAGTGAAAAGTGGTTTACGCACGCAACGCCAACGCTGTTCAACGCCGGAACGCCAAAGCCGCAGATGTCGAGTTGCTTCCTGTTGACGATGAAAGATGATTCCATCGACGGGATCTACGATACATTGAAGCAAACCGCCAAGATTTCGCAGTCGGCGGGTGGTATTGGGTTGAGTATCCATAATGTCCGTGCTACAGGAACGTACATTAAAGGCACCAACGGAACGTCCAACGGGATTGTGCCGATGTTGCGCGTGTTTAACGATACAGCCCGCTACGTAGACCAGGGGGGCGGCAAACGTAAAGGTTCATTTGCGGTCTATCTGGAACCCTGGCACGCTGATGTTTATGACTTCCTGGATCTGAAAAAGAATTCAGGTAAGGAAGAAAACCGTGCCCGTGACTTGTTCTACGCTCTCTGGACACCCGATCTTTTCATGAAACGGGTAGAAGACAACGACGTTTGGTCGCTGTTTTGCCCACACGAGTGCCCCGGTCTGGCCGATTGCTATGGCGACGAATTTGAAGCGTTGTATACGCGCTACGAACGCGAAGGCCGTGCCCGTCGGACAATAAAGGCACAAGATTTGTGGTACAAGATTTTGGAGTCTCAGACCGAGACTGGCACGCCCTATATGTTATACAAGGATGCTGCCAACAAAAAATCGAACCAGAAAAATCTCGGCACCATCAAGTCGTCGAACCTGTGTACCGAAATCATCGAGTACACCGCTCCCGACGAAGTAGCGGTTTGTAATCTGGCGTCGATTGCCCTGCCGAAGTTTATCAAACGTGATCCGGATGGTGTACTGCGGTTCGATCACCAGAAACTGTATGAGGTCACGAAAACGGCCACACGCAACCTCAACAAGATTATCGACATCAACTACTACCCAGTTGAAGAAGCGCGTCGGAGCAACATGCGTCACCGGCCGATTGGACTGGGCGTACAGGGGCTGGCCGATGCATTCATCATGCTGCGGATGCCGTTTGAGTCGGATGAAGCGCGTCGCCTGAACGAAGATATTTTCGAAACGATCTATTTCGGCGCTATGACTTCTTCGATGGAGCAGGCTAAAGAATACGGTCCGTATGAAACCTGGAAAGGTTCACCAATTTCGCAGGGGCAGTTCCAGTTCGATATGTGGGGTGTAAAGCCTAAATCGGGCCGCTGGGATTGGGAAAGCCTACGCAAAGAGGTTGTAGAACATGGTGTTCGGAACTCGCTGCTGCTGGCGCCAATGCCGACCGCATCGACCTCGCAGATTCTGGGCAACAATGAGTGCTTCGAGCCATATACGAGCAATATCTATACGCGTCGCGTACTGTCGGGTGAGTTTGTCGTGGTAAACAAGCACCTATTGAAAGATCTCGTGAAACTAGGTCTGTGGAATGATGTGATGAAGAATAACCTGATTCTGGCCAACGGCTCGATCCAGGCTATTCCGAACATACCGCAGCATATCAAAGATCTCTATAAAACGGTTTGGGAGATCAAGCAGAAGCATATCATCGATATGGCTGCCGATCGGGGTGCGTACATCTGTCAGTCGCAGTCGCTGAACATCCACATTCAGGATTCGAACTTCGGCAAACTGACATCGATGCACTTCTATGCCTGGAAGGCGGGTCTGAAAACGGGTATGTATTACCTGCGGACGAAGGCTGCTGCCGATGCGGTGAAGTTCACGGTTGTTCAACCACAAGCCGAGCCACAACTGGAGCCCGTAATGGCCGAAGCGGTAACTGTCGAAAAACCACTCGACTACGTACAATACGCTAAAGAGCACGCTCAGAACACAACGCCAACACCCGTACCGATGGTGACGGATCTTGAACAGCAGTATGCGGCTATGACCTGCTCGCTGGATGATCCGGAAGGTTGTGAGATGTGTGGCTCGTAGGCGTCTGGACTGATAAGTTGCTAACCCATAACGCCCGGCTGTGTTCGACATGTCCGGGCGTTATGGGTTAATTTTTAGGCTACTTTTATTGGTCCGATTTTTAAGGAATTGGCACAGTTTTAAAAGCGATAGCCTGCATTTACCCCTACGTTTAGTACGGTTTCGCCATTCTCATAGTTTTGAAAAGAGGTTCTTACGCCGGTAATCCATCGGGGACTAACATTTAGCTCCCCTTCCAGAACCACAGTATAGCCTATAGTCCACTGATTCCGAGGACGTTGGTAGGCAATTGGAATTAATGCATACTGATTACCTGTTGGTAGGCCTGGGCTATCTACCAGACGTAAACCAAATGAGCTAGGAAAAGACTCGGATAAGAAGCGTATGGATGGCCCAACACCCAGCCTGATTTTATGTCGCTCAAATCGCATTGGGGAAACAAAAAGGTTAGCATCCAGCGCAAAAGAAGCCTTTACAAAACGGAATTCCTGATAAAATCCATCGGCCATAAGCCGATCCACTTTTGACCCGTAGCCGACATGTAAAGAGGGGGCAAACGTCAGGAATCGGTTAATGCTGCGGTTATACTCATTGTAGTAGTTGACTCCGATCCGATCGCCACGACCAAACAAAACGTAAGTAATTCCGGCTTTGACACTGCTACGAATATTGCCCTGACAAACGGCTAAGTGGCTGTTGGCTAGCAAGACCAGAACAAAAACAAGTTTTTTCATTTGAGTAAGTCCGTTTTCATAGAGCCTTTTTCTAGGCAAAAAAATTATACAAGTATATTAAAATAAATATAAAGTATAAGAAGATTGAAAGGTTTATCTAGAAAACGGACTGGGTTTTGTTTTTACATGTCTAGCGTTGCATACAAGGAATTACATTAAAGTCTCTTTTCCTAAGAGCTGCCTAGTAGCGCCTTAAGATCCAGTTTGTCATTAAATTGCTGTTGCTGCTGGATAAGTTTAGCTTTCAGTTTCTTCAAAATTGGTTGACTTGAGGGAAGCTGGGCAATGTCCTTCATTTCTTCGGGATCGTCTTTTAGATTGAACAATAGCATTTTCCCGGCTGCCGGATACACAATCAGTTTATACTGTTCTGAGCTTACCATCCGCTGAAGGTCGGTGTAGCATCCATAAATACTTGGATAGTTGCTAGGAGCGCTATCGCTTTTTAGCTGTGGCAGCAGACTGTTGAAGAAAACCCGTGATGGCTTTTCTATACCCGCCAATTCCAGCGACGTGGCCATGATATCCTGCAAATACACGGTCTGATGCCTTTTCGCGTTCTTAACGATTTTGGGTCCACTAATAATCAGAGGGGGACGGACACTATGTTCGAACATATTTTGCTTGCCCATCAGGCCGTGGTGGCCTATCGAAAGGCCATGATCGGCGGTAAAGAAAATATAGGTATTTTCGAGTTTACCACTTTTTTCCAGAGCCTCCAGAATCCGTCCAATCTGTTCGTCCATGTATGAAATGCTGGCGTAGTATTCCTGGATATTCTTTCTGATGGCGTAAGGAGTTCTCGGAAAAGGGGCCAGCACTTCATCCCGTAAGTTCTTTCCGCAGCCTATTGCATCTTTATAAGGATACTCATCTAAATAACTCGCTGGCAGTTTAATTTGCTCAACGGGGTACTTATCAACCCACCTTTTAGGGGCTTGTCTGGGGTCATGAGGGGCATTGAAGGCCAGATACATGAAGAAAGGAGTCGATTTTTTTGACGCGTCGTTGAGGAAACCAACTGCATCGTCGGCTAGTACTTCGCTCCAATGTTTGCCCCCTTTCCAGTATCCTCCGTACTCCTCCTTCCAGGGTGCCCAGGTCGTGTCCTGTGTTGATAAAGGGCGGTTATAGCCCTCTGGCGCCTGATTGGGCATACCCCCCCGTTCGTGTGCAACATGGTCGAAAAGTTGGGTTACGTCTGTTTTTACGTGCCATTTTCCGGTCATGTAGGTTTCATAACCCGCCTGTTTCATCTGCTGAGGCCAGAAGCCCTTGGCCTGTTTCAACGGTTCATAATCCTTTTCCTGTTGCTGGACATCCCAAACGGATAATCCTGTAAGCAGCATGGACCGGCTTGCAATGCAAACTGCTGGCTGAAAGGACCCCATATTATAGGCGTGAGTAAAGGAGGTACCGTTGTTTACAAGCCGATCCAGATTAGGTGTAATGACCTGTTTGTCACCTAAGGCGTGAATCGCGTTGTAGCGAAGGTCATCGGCAAAGATGAACAGGATGTTTGGTTTCGGGGCAGGGGGATCGAGGGTATTTTTAGGAATTCCTCCCCAAATAACCAGAGACAGGGCCCCCAGTAACGGTAACTGGCAATATAATTTAAGAAAATTTGGTTTTGTAGTCATAATAAAAAATTTGGTTTTGTAGTCATAAAAAAAGTAAAGCGGGATAAATCACCAACCTGGATTTTGTTTCAAATTTGGATTAAGGGTAAGTTCATCGAGGGGTAGTGGCAGGAAATAGTTTTTAGCTTCGTCGAAGGTGCGGCCAGCGGGCAATGAGGTGGCATAAGGTAAAATGTACCCTTTGTCGTTAAGAAAAATAGATTTGCCCACCACAGCTTTTGGGTAGTGCTTCTGAACGAACTTCATCCCAAGGACAGGCTTATTCAGGAGCTTACCAGCCTTCCAGCGAACCAAATCATCGAATCTTAATCCTTCAATTGCCAGTTCAACCCTGCGCTCCCGTCTTATTTCATCGATCAATACGGGGATGTCGGAGAAGTCAGACCGTATATCTTTGACTAACTGACTTATAATCATGTTCGGCATGCCCACCCTTTTTCTCAGCAGATTGATCGTATTGTCGATCGTTGTCTGGGTTGCTAAGCCCAGTTCTGCGTTAGCCTCGGCATTGATGAGCAGCACCTCAGCAAAGCGATAAATCGGTGCATCAAGTAGTCCATTCTGAATGCGGACAAATTCGGCCTGGTCGGCTACCCAATACTTCTGCAACTGATAGCCGGAAGGTACTATACCCACCCCGCTAAAGCCCGAACCCGGAATGGCGGCCCCTCCGAAGCCAGCCTGGATACCCGTTCCCGGATAAACGACCGTTTGCGTTAGCCGGGGGTCTCGATTTTTCATTTCAACCTGAACACTGTCATCACCCAGATACAATGGACTCTGAGATATTGGCTTCCCGTCGCTCGCTAAATACGACTCAATCAATGATTTTGAGACGCTGGTGTTGAAATTGTTCAATTGAACATTCCAGGAAGTAGCCGTACCACTAAGACCAGTCAAGTAGGCCCGGTAGAACATTACCTCTTTGTTGGTACTCAAATCGAGCGAGTTGAAAAGTGCCGCATAGTCGGCATTGGGATTACCCGTGGCGTTTAATTGATACCCTTTGTCAGCCATGATCTGGCCCGAAGCAGCTACTGCCTCCTGCAAGAATTTTTCGCTGCCAGCCAGGTTGCGGTACTTTCTGAACGTTCCTTCATAGAGACAAATCCGTGCTTTAAGCAGCAGAGCCACATCTTTGTTGATGCGCCCTGGCTCAGCTATACTCCTGGCTGGCAGGTTGGCAATAGCGGTATTGATAGTAGCCAGCAACGAATCCATGACGAGAACCCGGCTATCGCGGGGGGCGTATAACTCAGTTGAATTGATAGCCAAATCTTTGGAAAGCCAGGGTACATCACCAAAGCTTGCCACCTTTTCGAAGTAATCCTTTGCTTTAAAAAAGCGGATTTCGCCGGCATACCTGTCTTTGATTTCCTGACTTATCGGCGTTCGATTGTATCGGGTCAGAAAGTAGTTACAGGTTCTAATCACGCTCCAGTCCCAGCCGCCACCTGATGCTGGGACTATATTTTTGCCCGCAGCAACCAGGTCAAAATTTAGGGGAATCATATTGTCGCTCTGACTGTCACCTAAAATCAATGGACTTTGAGAGGTTGCAGTAGCATGCCCCACAAAGGTGCGATATAGGTCGTTGGCATACTGTTTCAATTCATTTTCATTGTGCCAGAAATTAGTCTCGCTGAGCGAATCGGTAGGAGTAAGGTCCAGAAAACTATCTGAACACGCCGAGGTCAACAGCACAATGGTGGCAAGCAGGAGTCTTGAGACGTATTTTTTCATGAGAAGAAGCACCTTAGAGAGACAGTTGAACACCAAATGATACCACACGCTGCAACGGATAAAAGACGCCCACGTCACCGGTTCCGGTCACTTCCGGGTCGAAATTTCCTTTTAGGCTCGTCCATTCCCAAACATTTTGTCCGGTTACGTATATACGAGCCTGCGACAGTTTTATCTTCTGAAGTAGCGTTTGAGGTAATGAATAGCCCAGCGAAATATTTTTCAGCCTCATATAAGCCGAGCTTTGCAGGTAGCGAGTTTGGGGTAATATGTTGTAGGTAGAACCGGAGCGATAGATCGGGTAGTAAGCGTCCGGATTTGTTGACGACCAGGAATTCTGGTATACTTCCTTCGTACCGACAGCCGCTCCGCTATTAATGGCACCCCAGAAATAACTACCCTGGGGAACAAAGTCGCGCTTTCCAACGCCTTGAAGGAGTATATTCAGGTTGAAATTGTGCCAGGTAAGATTCCCCGTTACACCATACTGATACTTTGGTGTCGTGTTCCCGATAATGCGCTGGTCGCCCGGATTGCTTACTGTATTGGCTCCTCGAGTAATGATTTTATCGCCATTTAAATCGGCGTAATGGACATCACCCGCTCCCCATTTGCCTGAGTTGCCAAGCTGGTCCTGATTGGCAGCCGCCGACACTTCACTGTTAGCCTGAAACAGACCTGACGATTCAAAACCCCAGATTTCGCCCACTTTCTGACCTACGTAATAGTTATTGATCAGCTTGTTTGGGTTGTTGTCAAACTTAGAGATGACTGCCTGATAATTGGACAACACGATGCCTAAATCGTACCGCAGGGGGTGAGTTGAGCCAATCTGATCACTCCATTTTAGGCTTAATTCGAAACCGGTGGTTTTCAGTTCGGCACCGTTGCGTTGGGGAGCTGCTGTACCTAACACGGCCGGTAACCGGTCGCCGGCAACCAACATTCCTGATGTGATTCGTCGGTACCAGTCGAAGCCGACGTTTAACTTGCCCCATAGGTTGGCATCTGCCCCAAAATCAAGCGTAGATACTTTTTCCCAGGTTAAATCAGGGCTAACCAGGCCCGGAGCCTGAATGCCTGATGGTAATGTACTGCCAATGATGAAAGGCACTTGCAGGTTAATTCCAAAAAGGGAAACATAGGGGAAGTTGTTAGCCAGCAGCTGATTCCCTAAACTGCCGTAAGAAGCCCGGAGTTTCAGGTCCTTAAGTCCCCGGCTTAGCGGTTCCATAAATTTCTCTTTGGAAACCCGCCACCCTATCGAAACGGACGGGAAGTAGCCAAATCTACGACCGGTTGGGAAACGGGAAGTTCCATCGTAGCGGCTGTTCAATTCGACTAAGTACTTGCTTCGATAATCGTAGTTGAACCGCGCAAATACACCCCTGATGGCCCATGCTGTCTGTTGATCGGAGGTGGTGATGATACCTGTGGCCAGATTCAGAACGGGGGCACTTATGCTGATCAAATCCTGCTTTCTGACAGAGGCAGTCGTCAGATTGTACCATTCCTGGTTATAGCCAATCAGCGCTGAAATTTGATGATCCTGCTTTATAGATGTCTTATAGTCCGCAAATAAATTACCCGCGAAATAGCCTGATGTAGTAAAATCCCGTTGCACGAATGAGGGAGATGTGCCAGATATCTGAGGGATCCAGGTATCCCGGATGTAGGGGAATGCCACCTGGGTTTCTTTGATATCCTGTCGCATGGACGTATAGGCGAAATTACCACTGATTTTCAATCCATCAATAACATAGGCGTCAGCATTTACGGCATAAATGCCTGTTGATGAGGTATTTACTTTACGAGAGCCACTTTCGAGGAAGTTAACGAAGTTTTCTGTCGCGATACCTTCACCTACCGGAGAATTGGCAGGTGTTTTAACCGGAAATAAAACCTGAGGCTCTCCCCGAGTCATCTGCTCCCACCAGTCTGACCCCTTATTGGGGTATTTGTGAGGTTCATCGTAGGTAGTGGATATATAGTTTGCTTTGGCACCTACGGTCAGCCAGCCTGTTAATTCGGTACTGACGCTCGTAGTAAAATTATATCGTTTGAATACATCGGTAGCTGTTGTAAACAAACCATCCTGTTTCAATGAACCGGCCGAAACGTAATACGAGGTTTTGGCATTGCCCCCGTTTATGTTGAGGGTATGGGTTTGTCCGGGTGCCCATGGCTTCACCATTGCCTCAATTACATTATTGGAAGCGTTCCAGAAAATCTTGCCGTTTGGCAGAATGTGATAGCTGGGGTTATTGACCGGATCGCTGCTGTAATCCTTTACCCACTTTACCTGATCATCCGTGTATTTCTGGGTGCCGTTTAAATTTAGTTGAGCAACGTTCTGTGATTCCAAGTATTCCTGAGTACTCAGGAGGTCAGGCAGATAGGTAGGCCGGTTGAATTGCAGGCTACCGGCGTAACTAATAACAGGTTTTTTATCTTTACTCCCCTTTTTCGTCGTTACTAAAATAACCCCAAATGCCCCGCGTGCTCCATAAATTGCAGCAGAAGCTGCATCTTTCAACACGGTGATTGTCTCCACATCGGCCGGATTTAACAGATTCATGTCCATCTGAATGCCATCAACTAACACCAGGGCGCTACCGCCCGACAAGGATGTGTTACCCCGCACATTAAAGGTCGGGCTGGCATTGGGATTACCGTCGGGGTTTGTAACGTTCAGGTTTGGGATTAATCCCTGCAATGCCTGCCCAAGTTTAGTGATCGGTCGACTTGTCAGAGCCTCGCTACTTACCTGAGCAATAGCACCCGTTACGTTTTCTCTCTTTTTTGTTCCATATCCGACCACAACTACCTCATCGAGTGACTTATTCGTCGTCACCATGTGAATATCGATCGTTGTCCGGTTTCCCGTCAATACTTCCTGCGATACATAACCGACAAAGCTAAATACCAGTGTTGTAGTAGTCGCTTCGTCGTTGCGGCCGGAAATACTCAGCTTGTACTGCCCTTTGGAATCGGTTGTCGTACCCCGCTGAGTTCCTTTTACCACAACACTTACGCCCGGCAGGGCCTCATTTTTTTCGTCGGTAACAGTCCCTGTGACAACAATGTCGGCCATTTCCATATGTGCTGTCAGTACAGCTTGTGGCTGTATACCATCCAACTGGTTCAGGGCAGGAATTGTCGTTGGACTAATGCCTGACTGGTCCATATCGGTCGATGCCGAGCGGAGCCTTTTGTTGGCGCTATTCGACAGAATAACGTAGTTGTTTTTTATCTTCCGATAGTGCAGGCCAAAGGGTTGAAGCAGCGTTTGCAAACTGGCTTCGAGTGTTGCCTGGGGGCGAGCCGCTGCTACTGGTACAGTCAGGCTTTTCAGGAAACTTTCTTCGAATAGAATATTGACGTGATACCGTTCTTTCAACTGTTGAATAACATCCGACAGGCGGTATGTTTCGGATTGATGAATAACGGTACGGTGGGTATTCTGGGCTAGCATCTGCGCCGTGACAGGCAGTTTTCCGATCATCAATAAACTCAACAATAAAAAACGAAAGGTTTGGCTATACCCCTGTTTACCAAGAAGTCGGTTCATACGATACTACGATTAGAGGGTGATTGGAAAGCAGTAAACACTATAAATCATGTATATTTATAGCCTTACTTTTGATAAATAGATACAAAATACGTCACCTACCCTAATGAAAAAGTGTAATTTTTTGAGAAAAAAAATAATAAAGTAAATAGTGAAAAAACAGTATGTCGTAGTGCTGACTTGTCGATGCAGGGAAACAACTGCTTCGCCAACTTACTGGGTGAGTACATATACCGTTTTGGATTGGTCGATATGCAGATTCATCATCAATGTCAACGCCTGGAGTAAGTCATCGGCAGTTTCAGCCTGGAAAGTTCCAGACACGTTACGGACCTTCAGGTCGGATTGAGGAATTTTTACCGTCACACCGAAAATGTCGTGCAATTGATTGGCAACATCTGCTAGCGGAGTATCGGCGAATACAAATCGATGATCGTGCCAGGTTACGCGAGTGGGTGTAATGGACGGATGCTGCATTTTCAGATGCCCCTGGGCAGATACGGTTGCCATGTCGCCTGGCGTGAGTACGACTGGACGGGCCGTGCGGGGAGTGTTCAGTTCAATGCGACCACTTTCCAGTACAATTCGTGTAGTGTTCCGGCGGCTGTTGATGACAAATACGGTTCCCAGTACCTCCACGGTTGTCTTGTCAGGTGTTTCTACCATGAATCGCTGTCTGTTGGGTTGATGAACGATTCTAAATTCAGCTTCACCATCCAGCCAGACTCGCCTTGTCCCTCGTGAAAAGCCAAACCGGGCGTACTTTACCGAAGAATTAGCCCCTAGCAAAACTCTGGACCCATCTGGAAGCGTTAACGACTGGATTTGTTTATATCCATTGCGCTGAGTCGTGTAATACCAGTAGTTGGTAGTGATCCAAAGGCTAATGAGTAGCGCGACTGAAGCGGCCATCCACAGGAACCCGCCTGATTGCAGCCAGTGCGTCGGTTTATGACTGGAAATGGATTTGAAATAAACTTCATGCCCACTGAGTTCGGTTGGTTCAACTGAAACGGATTGCCCCATAAATTGGGAAAAATGGTGACGAGCTGCATCCATGTCCGGGTAAAACTGCGGATGTAAGCGTTCCCATTCGTCTAAGTACGTATAGTACAGCGTATTTCCTTCGTCGGTCTCTAGCCAGGCTTCGATGGCCTGACGTTCTAAAGGAGTGGCTTGCCTGGTAAAATAAGTGAATACAATGGCTTTGGTTGGCCCTGGTTGAGAATGGTTCATGGCTGTAGAACTTTGCGAAAAAGGACCAGAGCTTTGGTCATATGGGCCTCGACTGTTTTGATTGATATATGAAGTTCGTCGGCAATTTCCTGATTTTTACGACCCTCGAACCGGCTCAACAGAAACACCTGTCGAACAGAGGGGGTAAATGCATTAATTACTGCTTCAATCTGTGCGCTGAGCTCATCGAACTGAATCTGTTCGTTGGGAAGCGTAGTCAAACCTATCCGGTCAGCTTCCGTGATTGATTCCTGCGAGATTATTCGTCCAGCTTCCCGTTTTAGGTAAAGCAAACAATTTTGACGAACGGCCCGATAGAGGTACGCCCGGTATGAGAACGTAATACGCTCGAACAGCCTTTTCTGCCAGAATACCTGAAACAGATCGGCCACGATATCTTCGGCCAGCATCTTTGAATAAACGTATCGGACGGCATGACTGCAGAGCGGCTCGTAATACCGACGGAATAGCAGATCGCAACCCTGATAAGGATCGCTTTCAAATGACCGCCGAATAAGCAGTTCATCATCTGGACCAACCGATATGGTTTGACTACACGCAGTTGAGCGCAATGAACAACTGGACAAACTGTCCTCCGGCGAAGGATTGGAAGATATCATAGTTCGGCTGTTACGTGGGTTCTCTGAAGATACCATTTAGACGAGTTACCCTAATGGCTCGTAAAAAAAGTACGAATCAGGCCTGGCGTTAAAAGTGAAACAATAAGTGTTAAGCGATTTAGCCGGTACACTGAAGCGGATAAAAAGCTACGATTAGACGATCAAGTGTGGCTTTTGGACAATTTGATTCGATGAATACACTTTTAAGACGATAATTACCAGGTGCCTGAGCCAGCTATGCCCTATGTTTGGATCATAGTTGCCGGGAATACATTGATGAGAATGGCCAGGACTGGAAGACAAGTCAATACTATTGTGGCTAGCTAGTAATAAGGGATGCTACTTCTGGAACAGACCTTACGCTTTTACCGCTCAATGACTCGCTACATTTTCAAAAAAGTGTAGTTTATAACCTTATACGAACTAGTCCTTGCCGCTACGTAAATACAGAAGGAGGCTAAAGAGATTAATCACTAGCTTTGGTTATTGACACCAGAGCCGGTTTTAACGGGTCGATACCCTATAAAAACTAGTAAAACCTACATGATATGGAATTGTACCAGATTGATGAAAGAGGTTCTTTATTTATTTCGCCTTCCATCGATAATTGGGAGCCAATATCGCAGCTTACTATTGATGTAGTATTTAATCTGGACTATACGCTGGATCAGAATATTCCGGAGGAAATGAATAAAACACTTTATATCTTTTTCCCATTCGAAGATAGAGAGTTACCCGATCTCCAGAAATTGCATGCCCTGGCTCAATTTGGGGCCAGTTTGATTCACGATGGCCATCAGGTTTTGTCACACTGTGGTATGGGACATAATCGTTCGGCTCTATTGGCGGGCCTCATCCTGACGTATCTGGGCTTCAGTGGAAAAGATGCTGTTCGTATGATTCAAGCCAGAAGACAGGGTGCTCTGTATAATAAAATGTTTGCTGCCTATCTTGAAACGATACCAGCCTCTAAAACAGATCCTGTTTCAGATCGTCCGATTTCGTTGTTTAATTAACGTATCGCTTTCTCGCAGTTTTCTGTAAATAATCAGCATATGGCTAGGGTCCAGTCTTTTCTGCACAACCATGTAGTCAATAGCTGTACTGCTTATTAGTAGGAGATTTGTTGGATTATTTAAAATTTTATACTGGAAATTGAATTATAGTTGATAGAATATTTGTGTATAACGCCTTTTTGTCTTACTTAGCTGTATTCTTCCTGAAAGACTCCTCTTTAGAATGGCTACCAGACAAAAAGAATCGGCAACCCGATTCATTATTCATGTAATCACGGCCGCTTTCTGGCTTGGCCTCATCCAGTTGCCCTCGGGCCTTGTTGCCCAGAAATTGAGTCCCCAAAAACTGGATGCCCTTGTCGATAAGCAGATGTGGCTGGCCATTGATGAACTCAGCGATTATGTGTCCCTACCAAATGATGCCGTTAACCCAGCCAACATTCTCAAAAATATAGCCTGGACTGAAAAGGCGATGACGAAGCGGGGTTTTCAGACAACGGTGCTTAAAACCAATCAATTGCCTTTAGTTTTAGCGGAGAAAACGTTTCCGAAAGCTACTCAAACGGTTTTGTTCTATTTCCACCTGGATGGCCAGCCCGTACGACCCAGCGAGTGGAATCAGAAAGACCCTTTTGTGACGGTGCTTAAAGAAAAAACCACCACTGGCGAATACAAAGACTTAAGTGGCAACTTGCCCAAAACGGGGGTTAACGACGAGTGGCGCCTGTTTGGCCGTTCTACCTCGGATGATAAAGGGCCAATTATAATGATGCTCAATGCCCTCGATATTCTCCAGACCGAAAAGCAAACCCCGCCTTTTAACATCAAGATCATTATTGATACCGAGGAAGAGAAAGGGTCGGGCGGGTTGAAAGGGGCGTTGGCTTCCTATAAAAACAAATTGCAGGCCGATTTTATGATTGTGATGGATGGCCCCATGCATTCGTCTAATTTACCGACCCTAACGTTCGGTTGCCGGGGTAATGCGGGTTTCACCATAACTACCTATGGGCCAGTTACGCCACAGCACAGCGGGCATTTTGGCAATTATGCCCCAAATCCGGCATTTCGGCTGGCCCGGCTGATAACGTCAATGAAAGATGAGCAGGGGCGGGCCTTGATTCCGGGATTCTACGACGGCATTACGTTTGACGACGAGACCAAAAAAATCATGGCGGCTGTGCCCGATAATAAACAGGCTATCAACAAGGCGCTGATGATCGTTGAGGAAGAGAAGGTAGGAAATAACTATCAGGAGTCTCTGCAATATCCATCGCTCAACATTAAGGGAATGAAGGCGGCTGTAGTTGGTAAAGGGTCTGGAACCATTGTGCCCGAAGAAGCCGTAGCGACTTTCGATATTCGCCTGGTGCCCGAAACCGACGGTAAACGGATGGTCGAACTGGTTAAAAAGCACATCGAAAAGCAGGGCTTCACCGTGCTGGATCATGCACCAACGCCCGAAGAACGGCTAAAATATGCTCAGATCGTTTTTTTTGAGGGTAATGCCGGTACGCCCGCTTTTCGCACAAATATCAACGAACCGATGGGCGTTTGGCTACGTAAAGCTGTATCTGATGGATTTGGGAAAGAGCCGGTAATAATTCGGATTATGGGCGGAACGGTGCCTGTTGTGCCATTCATTCAGGCACTTCAGGTTCCTGCGGTCATTGTTCCCTTAGTGAATATGGATAACAATCAGCATAGCCCGAACGAAAACCTAAGGCTTGGCAACCTGCGAACCGGTATAAAAACCTGCCTTTCTATTCTTACTGAACCACTTCAGCAAAGGGCTCATTAATTCAGGATAGTTTTGTCGAAAGATTAATCTTAACAGGCATGGCTCACCGAAAAAAGAATCGGGTAGGGGCAATGTCGGCCTTGATCGAATCGACCAATGCGCCACTTGGCTGGTAGCGTATTGCATATCCTGGCTGATTCGCTGAGGGTGTTACGGCTGCATAAAGCAAACCTCTGGCATCATATGGATCGACACTTAAGCCGCTAAATAGCCGGCGGATAAATGGCGTATTGGCCTGAATAGTCACATCGTTGATTGAAAAGCGATAGGTTTCGCCCTTTAACTTACCGTTGTCGGCCGGATCATTGAAGGAATTGACGAAGAAAAAAATCGTTTTGTCGGCGTTTAAGGTAATTGCACTGGGTGTTTTAGGACCTCTACCCACTTTAAGCCGGGTCTCGACTATTTTGCTCGTCGGGTTAATCCGAACCATCTCATTGGTTGATGATGCATAGGCCCACAGTTTCTTATTGGCATCAAAGGCAATCGGGTTGGCATTTACGCCCGCGTCAATGCCCGGCTGAACCACTTCATCCGTATCCGTATTAATAACGGTCAGGACCTGCTCCCCACCAACGCTCCCCACAAAGACCTCTTTGTTGACAAGTACCATACGCTCCGCACCTTTCGTGACCGGAATTTTCTTTACAACAGTCCGGGAACCCAGATTCAGGACCAGAATATAGCCGGGTTTAGTATACGTGTTTGCCCCACTGCCGGTTGCATCCCAGCAGCTGATATAGGCTTTATTGGGACCAGCATAAACAACGAATCGTGGATTTTCAACATCAGGAGCCTGGAAGGTTGCCAGCGATTTGAATGTGCCTGACTCAACAATTTCAACTTTATCTTGTCCGCCCGCATTATTATCGACCAGAATGACGCCTTTACCGTCAATTTCTGTGTAATCCTGAACGGTGCCTCCCAGCGCTCTACCATTGGCAGCGTTAAAAATATCTACTGTTGGCGTAGCGGTATTGCGGGCTATGAAGGAAATTGACCCGTTGCTGGCACCAGGAGTGCCTGCATTGACGATATAAGCGCCTTCTTCATAGGGCGAAGGTGGGGCATCCTCAACTTTGCAGGCTCCGGCAATAAGCGTTAATAAGGCAATGCTAATACCGCTGAGTAAACGATTACTACTTGTCATGAAACTGTACAACTGGGCTCTTTTTATTCAACAAAGAACAGATTTATTGAGAATAAACCCTATCTGAAGCCTTTTTTGTTTTTAACTAACCACCCGAAGTTCCGTCAATTCAGTTGCAGATCAGCAAAATAATAGGTCGATGTCACTTGCTCGCCAGTGGCCGTTTTAAACGAATACGTTTTGGTTACCGTACCGACAACCTGTACGCTTATTGGCTCAGCAAAATAGGGAGCCTGATAGACGAAGGTATGGAATTCGCCATTTTCTCCGCAGGGATCGACGTTCTGTGGCAGGTCATCGACAAACGACTGATCGAGGATGCGTCCGCAAAAGGACTCGTCGAGGTATTGGCTATTGACACTAACAACGATCGTTGAAAAGCCTGCTGCCCAGAATTCATCGAGCAATTGACGGGATGGAATACGCCAGAGTGGAAAAACCCCGGTCAGGTTCTTACTGGCCAATTGAGTTTCACGCCACTTTCGTAAGTCCTCCAGAAAGATATCGCCGAAAATCGCATGAGTGACCCCAGCGGCAACGAGCGGCTCCAGCGTATTGGCCATTCGTTGCTCGTAATCGCCCATTGAGCTTTCTTCAGGCAGATAGAGTTTAGTCTGCGGTAAACCCAACTGCTTTGCCTGGGCATCAAGTAAATGTTCAGGCACACCGTGCATCGAAATGCGCCGGTTAGCCGCATTCAAAGTCGTCAATAGTGTTTCGATCTGATAATCGCCTGCCTGAAGTAGTTGCCACAAGGCGAAGGCCGAATCTTTCCCGCCCGACCAGTTCATGATTGCTTTGGTCATAAAACAGGTGTTTTGACAGGTAGAGGCAACCCGCTAACCATGAGCGTAACGGCATCAGCCTGGCTGGCTACGTACTGATTCGCCCACCCCTGTAGGTCGGTGAATGCTCGACCTATAGCCGTTTCGGCGTGTACGCCCATGCCTAGCTCATTGGTGACGATAATAAACCGACCTGGTAGCTTCACCAGTTCGTCAACCTCTTTTTGAAAGAGCCTCAATGACTCGGTAACATCGCTTTTTGTATCGCCAAAAAAGTTAGTCAGCCAGAGCGTCACACAGTCAATAACGACCGTCTGACCAGAGATAGGAAGCTGACTGACCTGGCGAAGCTCTTCAAAGACGGTCCATTCCGGGCCACGATCCTGCTTATGATGCGATACCCGCTCCGCAAACTCATCGTCCCATATCCTGGCCGTTGCTACGTAAACCGGTGTCGGACTCCATTCGCGGGCCAGTTGCTGTGCATATCGGCTTTTACCGCTCCGTGCTCCGCCCGTAACCAGATGCAGGTACGCCTGTCTTGGAGGCATATAAGTCATAAACTTTTGATTCTAAAGCAGCCGGAATAGCGAATATATCAGGGTGGAAGCAAGCTGCCAGCAGTTCGATACCATCCACTAGCGTTGCCGCTGAAGGCTGGGTGAATAAATCATAGTCGGCAATGTAAACCGCTTGATTGGCTACGGCTCGTAAGCTATGCCAGCCGGGTTGTTTCTCAAGTAAGGGTAACTCCTGTAGGGTGCGTTCTGTGGTGAAGCCACACGGAGCAATTACCAGTACTTCCGGATCATACCGGCGTACTTTTTCCCAGGATGTAACGATGCTATCACCCGATGGATTACCCAGCATATCGATGCCACCCGCATACGCAATCTGATGCGGAATCCAGTGGCCACAGTTGTAGATTGGCGCCATCCATTCCATAACCATCACCCGTTTGGGCAACACCCGCTTTGCCCGCAGTCGGTCAATGACAGCGTCAATTCGGGTGCGCAGCCCTTGCAGATAGGTGTAAGCCGCTTCTTCGTGGCCTAGCGCCGATGCAATTGTTATCGCGGTATCGAATACATCGGTGAGACTTTGAGGAGTCAAAGCGACAACGTTGGGCATGTTGGGCAAGCGGTCAAGTACCGCCTGCGTGCATTTCGTATCGATCTGGCACACCTCGCAGACGTCCTGCGTGAAAATTACATCGGGAGCGATCTGATGCAGTTTCTCTTCTTCAACGTAATAGAGGCTTCTTCCCTCAGCTTTTGAGGCTGAAAAAATCCGGTCGATCTCTTCACTACTGTAATCGTGACCTTCCAGTACGCATCGTACTAAAATTTCGTTTTCGGCGCGAGAGGGCTCCGGGCATTCAAACGTAACCCCATACAGCAAATCCTGTAGGCCCATGTCATAGACCATCTGCGTAGCTGCGGGCAGAAAAGAACAAGCTTTCATAAAGATGAAAGAGCGAATGAGTGAAAGAATGAATGAGTGATTGAGTGAAGCTCGGGCTGTCTTGCAAACCTAGCGATGAACAAGGCAATAGCAACCTGCATCCTGCGGTTAGGTCAACTATAAGTTCACTCAAAACAACAGGATGCAGGCTATTCCTAAATCATCAGGCTATTGCCAGTTTGGGGTAGCGTGTTTGTAGCCATTCGAATGCGCCGAAGAATAGGGCACTATAGGCTAAAGTACCGGCCAGAAAATTACGCATGTACGGAAAACCTTGTGCAATGCATTGCAACCAACCGGCGAAGTCGCGCGATAGGGGCAGGTTGGTGCGCATATCCAGACCACCGGCCAGCCAAACGCTGGTGTCGGCCAGGAGCCAGTGCGACACGGACCCGATCAGGGCGGCTATAAGCACATTCTTAACCGACACTTTTTGCAGCAATACCTTGCCATACCAAACGATCAGGGCAAAAATGCCATAAATCCAGTACCAGCCATTATACATTATACCGAACTGCCCGTTGTAGAGTACCACATTGATGACCAGATCGCTCAGAAACAACGTTATCAACGGTAGACCGAATGCTTTCCAGTAATTTTTGAAATACGATCCACCAAAGAGCGCCATCGCGCCAATGGGCGTAAAGTTAGCCAGCGGTAAGCACTGCGCCGAGTTGGCAATCCGAAGAACGGCCGCCAGCACAATGAACAGCAGTAATACTGTAAAACGAGGATTAAGTTGTTGCTTCATATGCACTTCAAATATTTTCTTGTAAAACAAAGAGCCTGAAGCTCCCTGTACGCTTTAGTTTAACCACTTACCAGGTAAAGCGGACGCCAACGCTGGCGTTTCGACGGCGGGTATTGTAGCCGTAAATATCGTAATACGTTTGGTCAAATACATTACGAACGTCGGCATACAAGCGCAACAGTGGGGTAAGTTTCCCTTCCGCATAGAGATCGACCGTTGTATAAGCGGCAAGCGTTATATTGTCGGTATTGAATGTTTCGCTGTTGTAGAAACGATCGGTACGTTCTCCTATCGACCGAATTGTTGCCGAAACGAACAGTTTCGGAATAAAACGGTAGCCTACGGTTAGATTTACCTGCGTTTTCGGGCGCCGGAACAGGTTATTGTACGTTGTATCGCGACCCGCCACCTTCGTCTTCACCTCGCCTGTGAGCAGCATAACGTTCCCTGTTAGCGTCAGTTTATTCAGTTCGGTTTGCGCTTCTACTTCCAAACCATGATCATGCTGGCGGTCGAAGTTAATGTATCGACCGTACGGAGCTGAATTCAGCGATTCAAAGAACAGGACGTCCTTAATCTGCCGGTCGAAATAGGCAGCACGTACCCAGGCGTTTCGGCTACGGGTAAATAGCTGAACGCCCACTTCCGTTGACCAGCTATGTTCGGGACGAAGCGCTTTGTTGCCATAGGGCGAAAACAACTGATATAACGTTGGAGCCCGGAAACCGGATGACAGGTTGACAAATACTTTAATCCGGTCAGAAATCAGGTACGACGGATTGAAGGAATAGGTAAATACGTTGCCATACAGCGAATTGCGGTTATATCGACCCCCTAATTCAACGGATAAACCCTGGTAAGGTGTCAGAATTCCCGTAGCATAGACGCCTACCTGCCCGATCCGGGCGGTGTCGGCTCCGATAGGGGGCGACTGATACGGCCCAAACGAGCTGACCGACAAGTAGCTTTGATCCGTATTGCTGAAGCGATAATCGGCCCCGGTCAGCAATTCGCCCCAGGAACTCAGTTTGAGGTTATGATAGATCTCGGCAAAATGGGCAATACCACCATACTCCTGGGATGAATAGCGTTCAGAAGCGCCCGGCTCAACTTTTGTTGAATCGTTTTTATACGTTCGGCGACTGTCGCTAAGGCCATAATTGATCATCAATCGGCCATGTTTGTGTTTATATTCCAGACCAGTAGCCAATCGCTTAAACTGGTTCTTATAGGTATAATCTTTTTCGTCGGCGAAAGCACCATTGTCAATGTCGGCCGTATAGCCCGTTGTCATGCCCTGTAATTTCCAGCTCAGGCGCGATGTCAATTGTAGGGTCAGATTGGCCAGTAGCGCATTCTGTTTATAGCCGTCGTTGTCAAAATTCTGATTACCAGTACGGTCGGTAGCCGCCGAAAACCCGTCTGAAGACAGCCGCGTGTATTGGACGTTATAGGAAAGTCGGCTTGTCTGACCGCTCACGCCAACCGTTCCCCGGAAGGTATTATACGTCCCGTAATTGACCGAAGCCGTTACGCCAACCGGTTTGTTGCCAACGGCATTGCTACCTGCCCGTTTCGTGAAAATATTGATTACACCAGCCACCGCATCGGACCCATAACTGGTTGACTGCGCTCCCCGTAGAATTTCGATCCGGTCGCATTCTCCAACCGTAAGCAGATTCAGGTCAAATGTGTTGGCTGTTCCGGACGGGTCATAAACGGGCAGGCCATCCAACAGAATC
Source organism: Spirosoma endbachense (assembly GCF_010233585.1). NCBI lineage: Bacteria > Pseudomonadati > Bacteroidota > Cytophagia > Cytophagales > Cytophagaceae > Spirosoma > Spirosoma endbachense. The sequence goes on along the minus strand of NZ_CP045997.1, from coordinate 9,729,257 downwards.
AGCGTATTCCCGGCCGAAGCGCCCCGCAGATAAATGTCAGGATTGGTGCCTAATGGACCATTAGAACCCACAATTTGGAGACCGGCCTGCCGGGAGAGCAGTTCACTAACCGATTGCGTGGCGTAACGTTGTAGCACCGAATCTGACAATACCGTAACGACTTTACCGGTTTGCGAGAGTTTTTGCTCGATCTTGTTGGCCGTAACCGTTACGGCATCCAACTGAAGCGACCGCGCTGTAGACGATGGAGGTGTTTCCTGACCCAATGCAGGCAGACAGGATACGGCCAGACAGGCCGATAATAAAGTAATGATTTTGCTCATCATTAATCAGCTAAACTGAGATTAAGTAATGAGCTGTCGGAAACTGAAATAAAAGACAAACAGCACTTTTGGCCCGTTTGTGACCGTACAGGTGATCAGACCACCCAACCGAAACATGTCTTTCATCCCCGGCTTTTTACCCGAAAGCTCGAATCATGAATTCGTTTGAGGCAGGTCTTCTGGCTCGTTCTACCAACAAGGCCTTCCCGTCGAGAGACAGTGGCTTTTATCTTGCTGGCTGGTCACTAGAACTTACAGCTACGGGAATAGCCCCGGATTTACACCGGTGTTCCCTTTTAATCACCCTTTCTGATTGGGTAAACCTTAAACGCGGGGCAAAGATAGAGAAATTGAATGGAAAGTAGGCAGTAGGAAGTCTTCAGTAGGCAGTGAGCAGTCTACAGTTACCGCGCTCTGAATATCTGCCTACCGTAGACTGCCAACTGCTCACTGCCTACTTTCTTAAAATCCGTCGGCTTTTATTTCCTTCTCCGTGATGGTTCCGTATTTTTTTACCTTTTCCCGAATCGTGTCGGCTTTACCAATGAGTACGAATTGAAGGTTTGTTTTAGGAAAATACTGGTCAATGATTTGCCGGGTTTTGGCTACGGTCAGCCCGTCGACGTTCTTCTGGAAGTTGTTGATAAACGACTCATCGAAACCAAGACTGAACATATCCGTCAGCAGATTCGCTAGTTCACTGGCCGATTCGTAGCGGGGTGGAAAGTCGGCTTTTACGTAGTTTTTCGCCGAAAGGAGTGTTTTTTCGTCAATACCCGTTCGATGCAAACTGTCCAGAACCTGGAGGGCCATGTCTATTGCCTCGGTGGTAGTGCTGACCTTTGTAAACGTCGAAATGGCAAACGTGCCACTGTTGCGGAAGGTACCGAACCGGCTTCCAGCTCCGTAGGTAAGGCCAGAATTAACGCGCAGTGCGTCGTTTAGCCAGGAGGTAAATCGACCGCCCAGAATTGTGTTGACAACTGTAACCGGAATGAAGTCGGGGTTATTTTGCGTAATGCCTTTCCCGCCAATCAGAAACGTTGTTTCGCGGGCGTCGTCTTTATTGACCAGCAACACCCGGTTCTTATCGAACGCAACCGTCGGTTCGGTTAGTTTGAGCGATGAAGCAGCCGCTGTTTTCCAGTTGCCAAACAGGTCGGTTATCAGTTTTTTCATCGCCACCGTGTTGAAATCGCCTACTATAGCAATGGCGGCCCGATCGGCAGTATAATTCTTCTGATAAAACTGTTTGGCATCGATGGCCGTAATGGCCGACACGGCCGTTGGCGTTCCCGTAATGGGATTTGCATACGGATGACCCTCATATACAAACCGATTGAAATACGAGTTGATCACCCCTCGTGGACTCTCTTTCTGCTGGGTTAACTGGAGGAGTTGGCGTTGTTTGTATTTGTCAAATTCGCCCTGATCAAACGTTGGTTTCGTAATAACATCCTGAATGATGTCGAATAGTAAATCCTGATCTTTTACGGCAAACGAAGCCGTCAGTTTGGCCACTTCCTTACTGCCATACGTATCGATACTGGCTCCAACGTATTCGGTTTTTTCTTCGAGTTGCGCTTTGGTATATTTTGAACTGCCAAACAACAGTGCATCGGCGGTCATATTGGACAGGCCATATCGATTTCCATCCTGAATCGCCCCGGCATCGAACACCGCCGAAACGTTGATGAGTGGCACCTCATGTTGCTCCATCAGATAGATGGTCAGGCCGTTTTTGAGCTTGAATTTCTGGTAGGGCGGCACTTTAAACGTCTGCGCCAGCGACGTGCCCGCCGTCAGCAGGGCTATAAAAATAAAGGCTATTGGTCTCATTCGTAAAGTCTTTAGGGTAACACAGTACAGCATCTTGAGCACAATCTTTCGGTTGAACTCGTTGTTGCTCTGTGTTTATAAAAATCAATTGTTTTTCGCCGGATTAGCTTTTGGTTCTGGCAATAGATAGCCTACCGTACGATTCCGGGCGGTCAGATACGTTTTGGCTACGCGCTGCACATCTTCTTTGGTCACTTTTTCGTAAAGGGCCGGGGCTTCGTACAGCTTTTTATAATCGCCAAAAAACAGCTCGTAGGTGCCGAGGGAGTTGGCCTTGCCATTGATGCTTTCCATCGTTCGGTAAAACTCCATCAGCTTCTGATTTTTCAGTTTCTGTAGTTCAACATCCGTTATGCCATCCTTAATAACCTTGTCGATTTGGTTCAGTACTGACCGCTCCAGTTGTTCCGCTGAGATGTTACTGGCGGCAATGGCGTAGACTGAAAAGAGATTCGGATCGAATGACTCACCGAAGTTTGAAAACGCCCGCGACGCAATCGTCGAATCCAGAACGAGTGATTTGACCAGCCGGGATGAGTTTCCTGAACTCAGGACACCGCTTAGCAGGTCAATTGCATAATAGTCGGGGTGGCGACTTTCGGGCGTGTGGTAAGCCAACAGAATATTGGGTGTAGCTACGTCTTTGTAGGTCGTGGCACGCCGTTCGCCATTTTGTGGGGGTTCAACGGTGCGCAGGCTGTCGGGCAGTTTCTGAGCTGGAATGGGTTCGATGTATTGTTCTGCCAGCTTTTTTACCTGAGCTGCCGTTACATCACCGACCACAACAGCCACTGCGTTGTTGGGGGAATAATACATTTTGAAATACTTCTCCAGATCGGCCTGCGTCCACTTTTTGATGTCGGACTCAAAGCCAATGACCGGAAACATATAAGGGTGCTCGGCAAAAGCTACCGACTGAACCAGTTCACTAATGACTCGGTAGTTACTGTTTTCCAGGCCGGTACTTCGTTCTGATAAAACAACACCCCGTTCGCTCTGTACCATCTTAGGATCAATGGCCAGATCGCGGATACGGTCTGATTCGAGATCGAAAATTGTTTCGAGTGCACCGCTCTGAAACCAGTCGGTGTAAACCGTTGTATTTTCGGTAGTATACGCATTGTTCGAGCCGCCATTGGCTTCCATAACCCGGTCGAACTGTTTGGGACCGTATTTTTTAGCCCCATTGAACATCATGTGCTCAAAAAAATGCGATAGGCCCGTAATGCCGTGAACCTCATTTCGGGAGCCTACTTTCCAGAAGGTGTAGAAGTTGGCATTAGGGATAGAATGGTCTTCGAGCACCATGAATTTCATGCCGTTTTTGAGCGTAAACGTCTGCACGTCTTCTGGCTTGGGCTTGTTCTGCGCCAGCGCAACACCCACCAGGAGTGTCAACCCAGCGAGTAGCCCGATTCGTTTGTTCATGAGAATGGTTTTAATTGGTAAATGCTAAAAATAACACCGGTGGGGCGTAATACAAAAGCGGTTACAAAATGGAACCATTAAGTGGTAGTAATTGGCGTAGTTTGGGTGATTTAGTATGCGTTTATCTAACTTTTCGTACCTTTTAGCCCCTGTTTATCGCAACTGTGCATATCCTCAAAAAATGACAAAAGTTAGCCTTACGATCCTCTTTCAACTCCTCTTATCACTCTCTTTTGCGCAGCAAAATCTGGTTCCTTACGTCCATCCGTTAATTGGCACCGAAAAGATGGGACATACGTTTCCGGGCGCTACTGTACCATTCGGAGCGGTTCAGTTAAGCCCAGATTCGGATACGCTGTCTTACGAATTCAACGGAAAGTATAACGGGGCTGTTTATAAATACTGTGCGGGCTACAAATACGAAGACAAAACGATTGTTGGGTTTAGCCATACACATTTTAGTGGCACAGGGCACTCCGATCTGGGCGATTTTCTGATCATGCCGACACAGGGAGCTTTGCAGCTCAATCCGGGCGTGGCTTCAGATCCGAAGAGTGGTTATCGGTCTGCGTTTTCGCACACCAATGAAGTGGCAGAAGCGGGCTATTATAAAGTCAAACTGGATGACCATGCGATTGTGGCCGAATTAACCGCGTCCAGTCGGGTTGGCTTTCATCAGTACACGTTTCCCAAATCCAACCAGTCGCATATCATCCTGGATCTTACCCACGGCATTTACAATTATGAAGATAAAGTTGTCTGGACGTACGTGCGGGTCGTAAACGATACATTGATAACGGGTTACCGGCAAACCAACGGCTGGGCACGTACCCGAACCGTCTATTTTGCTCTGTCGTTCTCAAAACCATTTAAATCATACGGCCAGAAAAATCTGGATAAAGCGCAGGTGTACAAAGGGTTCTGGCGGAAATTCGATCAGACCCGGAATTTTCCCGAAATAGCAGGCAAACGGATACGGATGTATTTTGATTTCGACACGGAAGAGGGCGAGAAAGTAAAATTAAAAATGGCCCTGTCGCCGGTAAGTCAGGAAAACGCGCTGGCCAACATGCGGGCCGAAATCCCACACTGGAACTTTGAGCAGGCAAAAACAACAGCGCAGGCCGACTGGAATCGGGAATTAAACAAAATCCAGATCGATGCGTCGGAAACCGATAAAGTGAATTTCTATACGTCACTCTATCACTCGTTCATTAATCCGACAACCTACATGGACGTGAATGGCCAGTACAAAGGGCTTGATCAGGGCGTTCATCAGGCAACCGGATTTACGAATTACACCACGTTTTCATTGTGGGATACCTACCGGGCGCTGCATCCTTTTTTCAACCTTATTCAGCCGTCCCGCAACAACGACATGGTACAATCCATGTTGAACCATTACGACCAGAGTACGCTGAAAATGTTGCCCATCTGGTCGCACTATGCCAACGATAACTGGTGCATGAGCGGTTATCATAGTGTGTCGGTGCTGGCCGATGCAGTGGTCAAAGGGGCTTACAGTGGCGATGCACAAAAAGCACTGGACGCCTGTATTGCGACTTCGAACCATCGCAGTTATGAAGGAATTGGCGAGTACATTGATCGGGGCTACGTACCATCGGCTTCCAGCGGCACTTCCGTATCGAATACGCTCGAGTATGCCTATGATGACTGGTGTATTGCGCAGTTGGCAAAGAAACTAAACCGGCAGGACGTATACGAAACCTACCTGAAACGTTCCGAAAGCTGGCAAAATGTTTTCGATAAGTCGATTGGCTTCATGCGCCCCCGGTTGGCCGATGGTTCGTTTAAGAAAGAATTTGACGTCTATAAAACAGACGGTCAGGGATTTATTGAAGGGAACTCCTGGAATTTCAGCTTTTTCGTGCCGCAAAATCCTACCTCGCTGATCCAGTACATGGGCGGCCCTAAAAAGTTTTCTGCCCGGCTCGATACACTTTTTTCGATGCACTTACCAGACGAGTTTTTCGCCGAAACCGAAGACATTACCCGTGAAGGCATAATTGGTGGCTACATTCATGGGAATGAACCAGCCCACCATATTGCCTACCTGTACAACTGGGCCGGTCAGCCCTGGAAAACGCAGGAACGGGTACGCATGATTCTCAACATGCAGTATAAATCGACGCCCGATGGCCTGGGTGGCAATGACGATTGTGGCCAGATGAGTGCCTGGTATATGTTTTCAAGCATGGGTTTTTATCCGGTGGCACCCGGTTCAGAAGACTACTCGTTGGGTAGTCCTTCGGTTAAGAGCGCCCGTCTGAATCTGGAAAATGGCAAGACATTTACCATCGAAGCCATCAATCAGGGCGATAAGAATGTGTATGTGCAGAAGGTGTTGCTAAATGGCAAACTGCTCACCCAGCCAACGATCACCCATACTGACATTATGAAAGGCGGTACGTTAACCTTCTATATGACTGCTAAACCGGTGAAGAAATAAACTAAATCCTCCAATCAGGAAAGAGTAACTAGAAAGGGATGTTCCAGCTTTCTAGTTGCTCTTTCCTGATTGGCGAAAGCCTACTCCGCCCGTAAGCTTTTCGCGGGATTCATCAGGGCCGCTTTGAGACTTTGGAAGCTGATCGTTACCAGCGTAATAGCCACGGCTACCAACCCGGCCAGTACAAATACCCACCACTCAATATCGACCTTGTAGGCGAAATCCTGCAACCATTTGTTCATCGCCCACCACGCAATCGGAGAGGCAATAATCAACGAAATCAGCACTAATTTCAGGAAGTCCTGGGACAATAGCGCAACAATGCTCGAAACGGATGCGCCCAGTACCTTCCGAACCCCAATTTCTTTGGTCCGTTGTTCGGCCGTGAAGGTGGCCAGTCCGAATAAACCCATACACGAAATCAGGATTGCAATCGCTGTTGCCAGATTGACAAGCTGGGCCGTTTTCTGCTCTTTCTCATAAAGTTTGGCGATGGAATCATCCAGAAATGAGTAATCAAACTTATTGTCGGGATATACCTCATTCCACTGTTTCTCAATACTCGCCAGCGTCGTTTTTAAATTATCGATCTGGCGGCCTTTTGTAGCCAGTTTGACCCCAATATTCTGCGCCTGCCGGGGCATATAACTAATAAATACAGCCCCGATTTTCTCGTGAAACGATTGCTCATGAAAATCGGCCACGACACCAACGATTGGATATTGTCTTCCTTGAAAATCAATGAGTTGATTGACGGCATCGGCTGGTTTTTTGAAACCCAGCGCTTTAGCATAGGAGGCATTGATGACCATTTCGCGTAGTGAATCGCTTTTATGATAGTTTCGCCCGGCCAGCAAGTGGAGTTGATACAACGGAATAAAATTCTCGTCGCCAACCTTAGCCGACACATCCATCTCCACTTCTTTCTTGCCCCGGTATTTGAGTTTGGTTACCATAAAGCTCTGACCCATTGGCGGAAACCATTGCATCGTTACCCGGTCAACATCGGCCAGTTGTTTGATCTTTTGGGCCAGTACCCGACTTTTATCGTCGTGGAGTGTATGTACGTCAATAATGGCATCTGTTGAAAAACCGAGGTCTTTATTGCGCATAAAACTAAGCTGACGACCAACGATCAACGTTCCGATAATAAATGCCAGCGAAATCGTGAACTGAAACACAATCAGGCCTTTGCGCAGATACCCTTTCTGACCCCCCTTGAGCGCGCTTTGCCCTTTTAGCGTTAGCGCAGGCAGGTACGAAGACAGCATCCAAGACGGATAAAATCCGGCCAGCAACGACGTAATGACAATAAGCCCCGTCAGGAAAAGCAAGGTCTGGAGACTGATGAGGTTGAACGTTAAGCCAGTGGGCGTCAGCGACTGCATAACCGAAAGAATAGGCCCGACGATCAGCAATGCAATGAGGACCGCCATACAGGTTAACAGGGCTGTTTCGCTGAGAAACTGAAAAATCAGGCTCGTTCGGCTACCGCCCATCACTTTCCGAATGCCAATTTCTTTAGCGCGCTGGATGGATTGAGCCGTCGATAGATTGATAAAGTTAATGGCTGCAATCAGCAGAATAAACGCAGCCACGGCCATCAGTCCATACAAGGTCGGCAAGTGTGCTTTTCGGGAATAATTATCCTGGTAATTTTCATTGAAATGCAGGTCGGATAGCGGTTGTAAAGCCGGCCAGAATTTCATTTCCTTTGCAAAATGCTGTTTCGAAAATTGGTGGAATAGGGGTGTTAGTTGAGCGGGCGTTGTGCCTTGAGGAAGTTTGACGAAAGCCTGCGACGCCGACCAGTTGTCATTCCATTCATCGAGATTGATCTCACCCTTTAACTTGCTGGCCCGTATCGTTGCCATCGAAATAAAATCGGTGAATGTAAAGTCGGTTGGCTGTTTCCAATCCTTCACGATACCCGCTACACTGACCCGTACCGAATCCCGATAAATCACATCCTTGCCCATGATTTGAGCAAGTGGTAAATCACCAAAATAGTTACGCGCCTTTTGTTCCGATAACACCACCTTTAGGGGTTCGTTCAGGGCTGTTTTGGGATTGCCAGCCAGCCACTCATAGCTGAAAATGTCGAAATACTGGGGGTCAACAACCACAATATCAGCGGTTCCGCCGGTTTGTCTTCTGCTTTCGAAATGCTTTGGCTTTTCGTTCCCATCGGGCACAAGAACATCTGTTTCAATGTTGTGAAAAGCCGCAACCGTTTCCAGCCCCGCAATCTCTTTTCGGACAGCAGCCGGAACGGCATTCGGAATGAAACCAACGGAGTGTTTTTCGTCAGTTGCGTTATATTTTACATCACCGACCAGCCTGTAAATTCGCTCCTGGTCGGGATGGAATGAATCATAGCTTAGTTCATAGTTGGTGATCAGGTAAATGACCAAACAGGCCGTTATGCCCAGTGTGAGACCAAATAGGTTGATTAGCGTACTGACTTTGTGCTTCGTCAGATTGCGGAATGCGATTTTAAAGAAATTGCGTAGCATGACAGGACTTGCGAAAAAAGGTGACGGATATTCAGTTGGTTTACGCTTTATGGCGAAGGGTAGTCCAGAGCGGGGTTTTAGAAATCCCAACACTTCCCTGCCATATTGCCGCCGGGCCGAGGTAAGCCCAAACAGGCGGCAATTCCGCTCAAAGCGCTCCTGCAAATCGCCCTCCAGCTCCTCCAGCAAATGGGGAGCACTGAACCATTCCAGGAGCCGATTGGCCCAGCGGGGCGGTCTGACCGGTCCGTCGGCGCGGTTTCGGGGAGTGTTCATAGGAGCGAATGACTGATGGAAAGCAATGGATTGATTGGCAATGCTAAGTGCGCTGTTTTTTAGTCTGACCGCAGGGAGGTAACCGGATTCATCAGGGCCGCTTTGATGCTTTGAAAGCTTACCGTCAGTAGGGTTATCGCAATAGCTACCAAACCGGATACGGCAAAAATCCACCAGGAAATCTCAGCCCGATACGTATATTTCTGAATCCAGTTACCCATGAAATAGTAAGCAATCGGTATTGCGATAAAAAGCGAAATGAATACCAGGACGACAAAATCTTTTGACAGAAGCCGCCATAAATTAAAAACAGATGCACCCAATACTTTCCGAATGCCGATTTCTTTGGTGCGTTGTTCGGCAATGAACGATGACAGGCCGAAAAGACCTAAACAGCTAATGAAAATGGCCAGTACGGCAAACAAGGAGGCCAGTTTGCCGATTCGGTCCTCGGCGGCAAATTTCAGCGCGTATTCCTGATCCGCAAATTTGTACTCGAAGGGGGCCGTCGGAATTAGCTTTTTAAATACCGCTTCAATTTTAGGTAAAGCTTCGTTTGCACTTGCATTGGGATCGATTTTGATGTGTATCCAGTTCGTTCCTCCGTGTGCTCTAATCATAAAAATGGTAGGCGATATGGGCTCATAAGGTGACTCCATCACCATATCTTTGACAACCCCTAAAATGCGATAATGCATCAGTTCCCGCTCCTGAAATTTCCAGCTAACTGCTTCACCAACTGGATTTTCCAATTCCATGTATTTGGCGGCTGCTTCATTGATGACCATTCCTGATGAATCCGACATGAATTCTCTCGAAAAATCGCGCCCCTTGACAAATTGCCAACCTACGGTTTTTCCATATTCCGGTGTTACGACCAACGTGCCAAAGCTGTCTTTAAAGGAGGGGTTTTTCCCTTTCCATGTAAACCCGTCGTTTCCCGACCAAACTTCGGTGACTCTGCCCATCGATTCAGACATTTCGGCTACAACACCCGTCCGTCTTAACTCACTTCTGAGTAGTTCATGTTTGCCGTAAAAATCGCCTGATTTCATTTCTACCATCAACAGGCCATCCCGCGAATAACCGACCGGCCGATTTTTAGCAAACTGAATCTGGCGAAAAACAATGATGGTGCCGATAATCAGCGTAACAGAAACCGTGAACTGTAAAACCACCAACACTTTGCGGGGCATAGAGGCAAAACGACCGATGATCACAGTTCCTTTGAGTACGTTGATCGGCTGGAAAGAAGACAGATACAGGGCCGGATAGCTTCCTGCCAGAATTCCTGTGAAGCTGATAAAGAGTAAACCAGCTATCCAGAACCATTGGTTGGTCCAGGGAATGGTCATTTGCTTGGCAGCCAGATCGTTGAACCAGGGCAGAGAAATCGTAGTCAGCAAAATGGCTAGTACGAAGGCCAGAATGACCACTAAAAATGACTCGCTAAAAAACTGATTCACCAACTGCATCCGTACCGAACCGACCGCTTTGCGAATACCGACTTCTTTGGCGCGTTTTTCGGAGCGGGCCGTACTCAGATTCATGAAGTTAATGCAGGCCAGCAGCAACACAAAGGCGCCGATTATACTGATTAACCAGACCATTTGCATCGGCCCGTTGTCGAGGGCTCCTCGTTTGTAATTATGCAAATGCCAGTCGCGCATGGGAAGCAGAAAGACTTCCGGGGCTCGTTTGGCCTCTTCCGCAAAATTGGTAAGGTTTTTCAGCTCAGCATCTTTGATGTCGGCAGAGACTTTCTCAAAATCAGTGTCTGGATTGATTTCAGCGTAGATTTTAAGGAAATGATTTTGCCAATCCGTCATGGCCCGTTCTTTTATCCAGGGATTGTCGGATACCCACAAATCGAACGGCGCCAGAAATTTGACCTGATTGAATTGCGTATTCAACGGCAAATCTTCATACACACCCGTGACCTTTACGTCGAGTTTATTATTGATTTTCATGAGCTGATTTACGGGGTCAGTATCCCCAAAAAGTGCTTTGGAAGTCGATTCGGAAAGCAGGATCGAATGCGGGTCCTGTAAGCCTGATCGGGTACCATAAATCATCTTCAGCGTTAGCATTTCGGGTGCCGCGGCTTCCATGAATAGCCCCTTCCGTGACACTTGCCTTTGGCCCGCCGACAGAACATTGTCAACATCCCACGATGCTTCAACAATGTGTTTAAAGTTGGCTTTATAGTTTCTTTTTAACTCCGTAATCAATGGGTATTGTAACGACGAATTAATCCCGACGCCATTTTTTCCATATTCACGCGATCTTACCTGAGCGATATGGTCGTAATTCTGATGATACGTATTGAACGATAGCTCATCCCATATCCAAAGCCCATTCAGCATAGCCACGGCCATGCCGGTTGCCAGACCAAAGATGTTGATGAACGAATAACCTTTGTTTCGGGCGAGGTTTCGCCAGGCGATTGTCATATAGTTGCGTATCATAACAGGGCTGAATAAGGAATAAGAAGAATAAGTATCAACACGGTGAACGGTCGGTTTTCGTTTCAGGAAAAAGGGTAATCCGGCACGTGGTCTGAAAAAACCAATCACCTCCCACCCATATTGTCGCCGGGCTGACTGAACTCCAAACAGGCGGCAATTCCGCTCAAAGCGCTCCTGCAAATCGCCCTCCAGCTCCTCCAGCAAATGGGGAGCACAGAACCATTCCAGGAGCCGATTGGCCCAGCGGGGCGGTCTGACCGGTCCGTCGGCGCGGTTTCGGGGGGTGTTCATAGGAGCGAATGACTGATGGAAAGCAATGGATTGATTGGCAATGCTAAGTGCGCTGTTTTTTAGTCTGACCGCAGGGAGGTAACCGGATTCATCAGGGCCGCTTTGATGCTTTGAAAGCTCACCGTCAGCAAGGCCGTGCCCAGTGCCAGCAAACCAGCCAGCGCAAATACCCACCACTCAATATCGACCTTGTAGGCAAAATCGTGCAGCCATTGGGTCATGCCATACCAGGCGATGGGTGTTGCAATCAGAATGGCAACTAATATCAATTGTAGAAAATCTTTGGAAAGCAAAGCCACAATACTCACCACCGAAGCACCCAGCACTTTCCGGATGCCAATTTCTTTGGTACGCTGTTCCGCCGAAAAAGCAACCAGCCCGAATAATCCCAAACAGGCAATCACAATAGCAATGAGGGTGAAATACAACACGATGCTGGAGGTGCGCTGTTCTTTTTCGTAATTCCGTTGAAAATCCTGATCAAGAAAAGAGTACGAAAAAGGCGTATCCGGATTTACCTTTTTCCAGGATTTTTCAATAGTCGCCAGTAGTTTGGTGTATTCTTTTGGGTGAACATTGGCAATAAAATAGCGGTGTTTATCCCCAATTGTGGTCGTTAACCCATAAGGTTTGATTGCCTGATGCAAACTCTGGTAATTAAAATTTCTGACAACGCCAACGATCTGCATCGGGTGACGCCCATTCTGCCAGTCGAAGTAGATGCTTTTTCCTACAGCGGTTTTGGCGTCATATCCCAATTGGTTGACCGCTACTTCATTGAGTATGATACTCGTTGAGTCGGCAGTGAAGTTTTTTGAGAAAGCCCTGCCATACAGTAGTTTAAAGCCCAACGTTTCAAGATAATCGTTCTCGACTGTAGCAAAATTTATATCAACGGCCTCGTGTACTGATTTCCCTTCCGCATAAAAAAGCAAATCATCTGACGCTTCCAGGCCAGGGTAGGTTGAGCCGCTCGCAGCCGAAACCACTTGCGGGTTCTTGAGTAGCTCGTTTTTTAACGTGATGTAATTGCCGGTCGCCTGGCTGCTTTGAAGAGGTATGACAAGTTGTTGGGTTTTGGTGAAGCCCAGGTTCTGATTCTGAACAAACGACAATTGCTGCCAGATGACGATGGCTCCCAGAATCAACACAATTGAAACCGTAAACTGAAAAACCACTAAGCCTTTGCGGAGTGCAGTTGCCGAAATAGTCGTTATGAGCCTTCCTTTGAGTACGGCAATTGGTTTAAACGACGACAGATAAAAAGCTGGGTAAAAGCCTGCCAGCAATCCTGTTAGCAGCGTTATTGCTACGATCCAGCCCAAAAAAGCGGGATTTTGAAAAACACTCAAGTCCTTTCTGGTGAGGTCGTTAAAGACTGGAAGGATGAGTTGCATAAATGCCAGAGCAAAGCAAAGAGCCAGTATGGACATCAGTAAGGATTCGCCCAGAAACTGACCAATCAATGAGGTTTTAAAAGCGCCCATTGCCTTGCGAATACCGACTTCTTTAGCCCTCTTTTCGGAACGGGCCGTGGACAGGTTCATAAAGTTGATGCAGGCGATCAGCAACAAAAATGCCGCTATCGAGCCAAAAACATACAGATACGTCATGCTTCCACCAGGAGCAATTTCATTATCCAGACTAGATTTTAGATAAATATCGGTTACGGGCTGAAGAAACAGGCTTTTAGAAACGCCCAGCGCTCTTAAATCTGCCGCACCGTGGCGGTTCAAAAAATCCGGCAATTTTCGTTCAAATGACTGGGCATTTGCGCCCGCTCTCAATTTCACGTAGGCATAGAAAATATTATTTGTTGCCCAGTTTCTTTGTTGATCGACCCAACTGCCTACATCACCATTGCGCATTGACAGAAAGAAATGCGCATCGATGTGAGATTTATGACTTTTTCTGAATACGCCATTGACGGTATAGTTGAAATCGCCAAAAGGAAGCCCGAGATTGATGACTTTGCCAATTGGATTCTCGTCACCGAATAGTTTATTAGCCAGGCTTTCAGAAAGAACTAAAGTGTTGGGTTGATTGATGGCATTTTTGGGATTCCCGTATTTGAACTTGTACGTAAATAGTTCGAAGAACGTGGAATCCACATAATAGCCGTTGGTTTCAAAAAAATGCTTTTGTTCATGGTTATGATCGTACTTCAACAGCATTTTTTCCATGTTGGGCATCTTCAGTATCCGGGTAACCTGTTCGACTTCGGGAAAGTCGTTTTTCAGCCCCCAGGCCGTAGGAGCCGCTGTAGCTGCCCAATTCTCCTCTTTGGTTGCGGTAGCGACTCGATAGAGCCGATTAGCATTTTCGTGATGTTTGTCGTAACTAAGTTCATCGAAAACATACAGTGTAATCAACAGGCAAGTGGCCAAACCGACCGCCAATCCAAAAATATTGATGGCCGAATAAGCCTTATTGTTAATGAGGTTCCGCCAGGCGATTTTAAAATGATTTCTGAGCATAACAGGGCTTAGTAAGAAGGGAACGGTCTGGTCGGTTTGCCGGAGCGATTCCGGAGATCGATAGGCATTAGGTTGTCTTTGCCGGGCAAACGATCTGAGAAACCCCAGCACACTCAGCACATAATTTCGATTCGCACTCGTAATCCCCCGTTGCCTTATATCCCGCTCGAAGCGCTCCTGCAAATCACCCTGAACTTCCTCCAGCAAATTAGGGGCGCAGAACCATTCCAGCAGGTAGTCAGCCCAGCGGGGCGGACGTTGAGGGCGTTTGGGAGCGTTCATAAACAACCGGAGTTAGTCAATTTTTAAACTCTTTACCGGATTGGTCATCGCAGCTCTTAATGATTGCCAGCCAACGGTTAAAAAGGCGATAGAAATTGAAATGAAAGCCGTCAATAAGAATACGCCTATGCTGATATTGATTCGATAAGGGTAATTTTTGAGCCATTCCTGCATGGCATACCAGGCTGCCGGGAAAGCAAAAATGAACGAAATGGAAACGAGTTTCAGGAAGTCGGTTGAGAGCAGCTGAACAATGCCGGTAACCGATGCACCCAACACTTTCCGAATGCCAATTTCTTTGGTTCGTCTTTCGGCCGATAGTGTAGCCAATCCGAAGAGACCAATGCAGGAAATGAAAATAGTTAGTATGGCCCCGAAGAGCATCATTTGTTTCCACTTGGCCTCCGACTCATACCGTTTGATGTTTTCCTGATCCAGAAATTTATAGGAATAAGGATTGAGCGGAAATAGCTTTTTTGCCGTTTTTTCGATGTACTGAAGACTGGCTGTTTCTGTGTTGGGCTTAATCTTGATAAATACTTTTCCGTAAGGATTACTAGCCTTCATGGTAAATAATTGCGGCTTAATTTCACGGTTCAGCGCTTCAAAATGATGATCTTTCACGACGCCAATCACATGGTATTTTTCGGGCTTTTCGGACCAGAAAAAATTGACGAGTTGTCCAATTGGTTTTTTCCAGCCAGCCTTTTTAACAAATGTTTCATTGACCAATACCGACTGCGACGAATCGGACGGAAAATCCGGCGAGAAGTTTCGACCTTTTAACACCGGTATTTTGAAAAGTGGTAAATACGTTTCATCAACGGTTTCGTAGGCGAAACTTAATTGTGTTTCACCATTTATTTTAGCGACTGTGCCCCAGAAACCTCCATTCTTTGGTGCCACATCGATAATGTCCCGATTTTTGGCCAGCTCTTCCTTTAGTAATTTTGCCTCGCTCCGTTTTAAATTCGATTTGTCTATAATGATCAGATTTTTATCGTCGTAACCTAAATTTTTACTGGTTAAATAATTGAATTGTAAATAGATCGTTAATGACGCAATAATCAGAAAAGAAGCAAGCGTAAATTGTAAAACAACCAGTGACTTTTGCAGGTAATTCTTGCCTGAAAGGTTGAAGCGGCTATAGAGTGTTTGAACGGGATTGTAGCCCGATAAAACAAGCGCCGGATAAAAGCCAGATAGCAGGCTTGTTATGATAAAGAGAATAAAATAGCCAGCAACTAATTCAGTATCAAATAAATAGGAGAGAGCAAGCGCTTTGTTGGCAAGTTGATTGAACGTTGGTAAGGCTAATTCGATCAGAATAATACCCAGTAGAAAGGCCGCAAAACATAGGATAAACGATTCGCCCAGAAACTGAATAATAAGTTGTGCTCTGGCTCCGCCGACTACTTTTCTGACGCCGATTTCTTTCGCTCGTTTCAGTGAACGGGCCACGGTCAAATTAATGAAATTAATGCAGGCAATCAATAAAATAAATAGTGCGATACCCGACAAAATATAAGAGAACGTAGGATTACTTTCGTCGACGAGCCCGTTGCTTGCCGGAAGATCTTTACTGAGATGCATATCGGTAAAAGGCTGAAGAGCATATACCGTTCTACCGGTCTCGTTAAATTTTTCGGCCATCTCTTTTATACTTTCCTGTGCGTCGGCTAAATAAACCCGATTCATTTTTGCCTCTACGGCCTTAACGTTGGCATTGGGCTTAAGAATGACAAACGTGTTCATAAAGACACTGAACCAATTCTGGTTTTTTGCCATATCCTCGTCCTTAACGAGGAAGGGCATGAGCACCTCAAATTTGATGGAGGAATTTTGTGGGCTTTTTTTCGCTACGCCGGTTATTGTATAAGGCTCAAATTTGTCTTTTTCCTTAAAGAGCATGGTCTTGCCCAGTACGTTTGTTGAACCAAAAGTTTTCTCGGCAACTTCTTCCGAAATGACCACCGATTGTGGATTTTTTAGAGCCGTTTTTGGATTGCCGCTAAGTAACGGAAAGGTGAATACCGAGAAGAAACTGGTATCCGCAAAATGTACGGTCTGGCTCTTTACCTCTGTGCCCTGTTTCAGGTCTTTTCGGTTTTCCTGATACCGTACGAACGATGTTATCTCCGGGACACCCGCATGAAACTTCGGGCCTGGGAAAATCCCGGTGTACGGCTGCAGATTTTCTAAAACCCCGGCTGCGGTCAGGTGTTTGCTGGTGATTCGATAAATAGATGGATTGTTGCGATGAAAGCGGTCATAGCTGACTTCATCTTTGGTATACAGCATAATCAGCATGGCCGCTGCCAGGCCAATGCTCAACCCGATGATGTTAATGGCCGAATACGCCTTGTTTCGGGCCAGATTTCTAAAGGCGATTTTAAGGTAATTTCGTAGCATAGCAGGGCTGAAAAAAATAGGTTGAGGATATTCGCTGGGCTGTCTTTTCAGGGCAAACGGCCTGAGAAAACTTAGCACTTCTCGTTCATATTGCCGCCGGGCCGATTGCATACCGTATCGCAGGAGATTCCGTTCGAAACGCTCCTGCAAATCACCCTCTACTTCTTCCAGCAGATGAGGGGCACAAAACCATTCCAGCAGGCGGTAGGCCCAGCGAGGTGGCATGGCAGATTTCATATACTGATAGCTGGTAAAGCATTGGGCGCAATGGAACCCCATAGCTGGTCGCGCGTTGCCCGTATGTCGTGCAGGGTCCGGCTACCCAGTACCGTAACCGTGAACAGACGCTTGCGACGGCCACCGCGTTCGGCCGTTGCATCGCCCATACGCGAGGATAGCATACCTTTTTCTTCCAGCCGGTGTAAGGCTGCATGAACGGCACTGATGCTTACTGAGCGCCCGGTCTGCCGATCCAGCTCGTCGGTAATCGCTACACCGTAAGCGCCTTCGCCGAGTACGGCAACAGTCAGTAAAACGACTTCTTCAAACTCACCTAAATAAGATCGTCTCATAAGAAAGAGATATAATCAATTTTTGTAGAACAAATGCCTTGCCAAAACATCAGATCGGCATCTGGAGCTAGATAGGGTGGTTTTCATGGACCGAACTGTACGATTTCGGACAATCAGGATGTCCGAAGCCGAACAGATAAATTTTGTTCTGGGCTGGTTTAACCAGCTATTTTTGTCGCAGACCGGAATCAACTTAAGCTGTGCAGTCATTGATAACATCCGATTTGTTAGTTTGAAGCCTGAACGATCAACTGAGGATAACTTCAATATTTGTAGAATAAATAAAGCCAGACAGCATTCCATACTCTACATCAACCTAATAGAGTGATAAAAATGGAAATTGTTGCATATTCCGAAAAGAAAACAATTTATGAACCAACCTCTCTGGTCGCTCAGCGGCCAACGTGCACTGGTAACGGGCGGAACCAAAGGAATTGGCGAGGCCATTGTCCGGCAGTTTCTGGATCTTGGAGCCGCCGTATTTATCGTAGCCCGCAACAACGAATTACTTCAGAAACAGTTGCTCGACTACCGCCAGCAAGGGCATACTGTTGAAGGGATTGCCGCCGATGTAAGCCAGCCTGGCGTAGCGGCCCAGGTCATTCAGGCCGTACAAACAAAGTGGAATAGTCTGGATATTCTGGTCAACAACGCCGGAACAAACATTCGAAAACCTACCGCCGAATATAGTCCGACCGAGTATGATTATATCCTGAATACGAACCTGCGTTCGGCCTATGAACTAAGCCAGGCGGCTTATCCGCTGCTGAAAGTGTCTGAAAACGGTTCTTCGGGCCAGAGCAAGATCATTTTTGTTTCGTCGGTATCGGGTCTGACCCATACCAGCAGTGGGTCGCTCTATGGCATGACCAAGGCGGCTATGCTGCAACTGACTCGTAATCTTGCTGTTGAATGGGCTCCTGATGGTATTCGGGTCAACGCAGTTGCGCCCTGGTATATAAAAACGCCTTTGGCTTCGCCAGTTCTAAATAATCCCGAAAAATTAGGTGGTATTCTGAAGCGAACGCCCATGAATCGAGTGGGGGAGCCGGAAGAGGTCGCTTCAGTCGTGTCGTTTTTAAGTATGCCCGCATCCGGTTATGTCACCGGCCAGATCATTGCTGTCGATGGCGGATTGATGGCCTGGGGTTTTTGATATCAGTGGGCTTTCCCGTACGTTTTTTCACCGGCTTCAATAGGCACCGTCAACACGTTGTTTTTGGGTGGAATAGGGCAGGGGTAGCCTTCACTGAAAGCGCAATAGGGGTTATAGGCTTTGTTGAAGTCAATAGTCAGTTGCCCGTTTTTGATGTCGCTCATACGAAAGTCGAGATAGCGACCTCCACCATAGGTGGCAAATCCTGACGTAGCATCTTTGAAAGGCAGGAACAGGTAGTCGCGATACTCGGGCATTCGAATTAGGTTCAGGTTGCGGTAAAGGGTCAGCTTCTGCGGTTTGCCATTCAGCACGAACGATACTACAGCATACTCGACGTGTGGCCTGGTCATGCCGTTATAGGTGGGCATCTCGAAAGGTTCGGCTTTGGGCGTTAGCTGTACGGTTGCTACGACCCGATAGGTCGAGTCGGGCTCGTAAAATCGCAGATACGATAACTCTTCTTTCGATTTCAGCGGACTTCCCTTTGACGTCAGAAGGTCGTTTTTATACGTCTCCCGGTGTTTCGCGATTTCTTCCGAAAAAGGGGTTTGGGCAACGATCTGTGTCGATAGAAAACCCGTTAGTAAGAGCAACAGGAAGCGTATAACCATTTGGACGAAGCTGAGTTTATAGAAGTAAAATGATAAGCGGGTAACTGGCCCGATTAACCCGGTTACCATTCACACAATTACTTTTCATTACGGCTTTTATCGTGAACTGCCGTGAACTGGGTTATGTTCTTAATGTACGAAAGAACCACATCAGAACAACAAACACAATAAAACGATGGATCAGGCTAAAGAATCATTCAACGATATAATTAAAGGCGATAAGCCCGTGCTTGTCGATTTCTACGCCGACTGGTGTGGTCCCTGTAAACAACAGGCTCCCATTCTGAAGCAACTCACAGACCGTGCTGGCGATAAAGTCCGTGTCGTAAAAATCAATGTCGATAAGGCGCAGAAAGCGGCCGACCAGTATCAGATTCGGAGTATTCCGACAATGATCCTGTTCAAAGAAGGTAAAATTGTCTGGCGGCAGTCGGGCGTTCAGCCACTACATACGCTGGAAGGTTTAGTAAAGCAGTTTAGTTAACTGACCAGTCATACCTAACAAAAAGCCCGCCCGGTCTCATGACCGGGCGGGCTTTTTGTTACTCCCGATTCTTACTTTGTTTTTTGCGCCAAGCCGAAATTTTTCAGGTTCGTTAGCGCAATGACATTAATGATCTTCCACTGACCATTGAGTTTTTCAACTACCCGTGTCTCTTTCGAACTTGTCTTACCATGACTGTCCAGAAGAGTCTGATCGTAGGTAACAAAGGCCATATTACCGTTCTGATGAATGGTATAATTGGCATTCTGCACCGTTACATTATCCGTTACTTTTGAGCTCTTAAACTGGGTGGAAAATTGTTTTTCCAGGTTATCCCAGCCCTTGATCAGCATAAAATCTCCTCCGTACAGATTAGCAGCAAAGTTTACATAGGGCACATGTGCCCAGGCGCTGGCCCATCTTGCTTTATCTCGTTTGAAAAAGCCTTCGGTCTCATTAAACAGCACGCGCTTGATCGCTTCGTTGTCGGTCTGTGCCAGACTGGTCGAAACAGCACTCAACAGAAGAGCGACTACCAAAAATGACGTTTTCATGGCCGGTAAATGTTGATTTACTGGTCAATGTAGATAACTAAACTGTAATAATCAACTATTTTTTTGCACTTTTAGCAATAGTGTAACTACTGCTATTTCACTCGTTTCTTTTGCGAATAGTACGTAGGTAATCAATGATTTTCGGCAGGCTCCAACTGTATTCTCAACTTGTTCAATTAGATTCGCAGAAACCCTGTGACCATGAAAAAAAGAACCTTTCTTAAACTATCTTCAGCCTTAATGGCAACTCCTATCATATCTCCGCTGGCGAATTTGGTCCCTGGCGAAAAATTGAAAAACTGGGCCGGAAATTACACCTACAGCACCGATCGGCTCTATTCGGCCAAGTCAATAGAACAGGTTAAGGAAATCGTAAAGAAGTACAATAAACTGAAGGTACTGGGTACGCGTCACTGCTTCAACGGAATTGCCGATAGCAAGAATAACTTCATTTCGCTTCGGGAAATGGATAAGGTTTTGTCCCTGAATGCTGCTGCCCATACCGTAACAGTTGATGCGAGCATGCGCTATGGTCAGCTGGCCCCTTATCTCGACAGCAAAGGATACGCCTTGCATAACCTGGCTTCTCTGCCTCACATCTCCATTGCGGGAGCCTGTGCAACGGCTACCCACGGTTCGGGTGTTAAGAATGGTAACCTGTCCACAGCGGTGGCGGCACTGGAAATTGTTACGGCCAATGGCGACGTGCGGACATTATCGCGGGCCAAAGACGGTGATGCGTTCCGGGCAGCTGTCGTTAATCTGGGCGCACTTGGCGTGGTAACCAAGGTTACACTCAATCTTCAGCCAACCTTCAAAATGCGCCAGTACGTGTATGAAAACCTGCCGCTGGATCAAGTGAAAGCGCATTTTGATGCGATCATGTCGGGAGGTTACAGCGTCAGCCTGTTTACCGATTGGCAAAAGAAACGAATTAACGAAGTCTGGATAAAAGAGCGCGTAGAGGGGGGGAATAAGCAAGTAGCCAAACCAACGTATTTCGGGGCGACTCTGGCGACCAAAAATCTTCACCCAATTGCCGAACTATCCGCCGAAAACTGTACTGAGCAGATGGGTGTAGCGGGGCCGTGGTATGAGCGATTGCCCCACTTCAAGATGGGCTTCACACCCAGCAGTGGTAAGGAGCTCCAATCGGAGTATTTTGTGCCCCGGAAGAACGCCGTTGAAGCCATTCTCGCTGTTGAGCGGCTTCGCGATCACATCAGCCCTCATCTGATGATTTCGGAACTACGAACCATCGATGCCGACGATTTCTGGATGAGTACGGCTTACAAACAGCCAAGTCTGGCTATTCACTTTACCTGGAAACAGGACTGGGCATCGGTGAGTAAGGTATTGCCGATGATTGAAAAAGAACTGGAGCCGTTTCGAGCCCGGCCACACTGGGGTAAGCTGTTTACACTTTCGGCGTCGAAGCTGCAATCCCGGTACGAAAAGCTCCCCGATTTCAAGAAACTGGTCAAAGAATATGATCCTCAGGGCAAGTTTCGAAATGCGTTTCTGGACTCGACTATTTATGGTAGTTAAGGGCTAATTAGGTTATTAATAGGGCTATGTCCTCTTGTCAAATCATGGCATAGCCCTATTAATGCCCCTTAACGCATTGTTTCCAGGAGTAACCTGGATTCTTCGAGGTCTAATTCATACAAAATAGTTCGGAGCACCTCATCATCCTTTTGCCCCTCCCGACGCAAACGAGTGGCTAGCTCACGCTCGACCCGAATAATCTCAAGCTGAATACGCATTGTTTCCCGAACTTCGGAAGCATTGGCGTTTGCTCGACGGCCATTCTGGTGCAGCCTGAGCCTATCGATACGGGTTTCGTACTTGTGTTTGAGCAAAGCCAATGCCTCGTCTGACACCTCTTCGCTAAGCGAATAATTGGCTTCCAGGTGTTCAATGGCCATACTGGCCAGTTGAATTCGCAAGTTGATTTCTTCCTGTTTTGCCCGTTGGTCGGGCGTGATGTTCAGCCAGCGAATTAGGTAGGGCAAGGCCAGGCCCTGCAAAACCAGCGTCGAAAAAATGACACAGTATGTAAAGAAAATGATCAGATCACGTTGGGGAAATGGCGATCCATTTCGTAGAGTCAGGGGTAAAGCCAGGGCTGTAGCCAGCGATAATACACCGCGCATACCCGTCCAGCCAATGACCGTATTCAGTTTTCTATTGAAAAGTAAGCCAGATTTCGCTGTTCTGTTTACAACTAAACGGGGGAGATAACTCGCTAAAAAAACCCAGATAAACCGGCTCAAAATGACGGCCAGACTGACAAGGGCGCCATAGAGAAGGAGCTTACTGGGCGAGTAGCCGGAGGTAGTCAATAAGATCCGGCGCAACTGTAACCCCATGAGCACAAACACGATACTATTTAGCAGGAATGTGACTACGTTCCAGACATTAATGGTTTGTAAATGGGCCTGCCGGGATAAAAACTCCGACGACCGGAGCGTTAGAAACAGCCCCGCCGACAGTACGGCCAATACACCCGAAACGTGCCATTCCTCGGCAATCAGATAGCCCGCAAACGGCGTCAGAAAAGTCAGCGTAGTTTCAACAACAGGGGTATCGTCGGTTAGCTGATGAATACTTTTTACGACCCAGGCTAAGGCTAGCCCGATCAGTATACCCCCTAAAACGACCACAAAGAATTGCTCTCCTGCTTCAATCAGTACAAACTGCCCAGTGGTTACGGCGGCAACCGCATAGCGATATACGATTAGCCCTGTTGCGTCATTGACCAGACTTTCGGCTTCCAGAATAATAACTACCCGGCGTGGGAGCCCCATTTGTTTAATGATCGATGTGCCGGCAATGGGGTCTGTAGTCGATACGGTTGCCCCCATAACAAATGCCAATGGCCACGAAAAACCGGGAACGAACGTGTGCACTACCCAGGCAACGCCCACCGTTGAAAACAGGACCAGGCCCAGGGCAAGCAGCATAATGGGCCGGAAGTTTGCTTTGAAATCGGCCCATGATGTGTTCCAGGCGGCCGAATAGATCAATGGGGGCAGAAAAACCAGAATAACGATATCTGGTCTGAGTACGACCGATGGTAGACCTGGAATCAGACTAATGGCAATGCCCGCCAGCACCAACACGATGGGTGAGGCAATACGTACCCGCTCGGCCAGAGCTGCCAGTGCAGTGACAATTGCTAACAGGGTAATAAGTAAAGCAACACTACTCATAACTAACACAACCGTATGGCTGAACAGTCTGTTCAGCGAAACATGCCAGTCTAACGAGTTTATCCAGTCTGGTAATGACTATGACACGCAACAATTTTCGATAATATATGAGGATATTTAACTCTTTTTCGGCTTTTCGGGTGAATGCCATTCTGTGTTTGAAAAATATAGATAATTTGCTGGTTAAAGGCATATGTTTTTGAGCACCCTATTTTCGTTTTACCTCTGAAAAACTCACTTTAAAATCACTTTTACTTACCTGTCTATGAAACGTAGAGAAGCCATACAGCAAGCGGCCCTGATGATGGGAGGTTTGTTGTCGGCACCCACACTAGCGGGGGCAATGGGGCGTATCACCAACACTGGCCCTAGTGTAGTTGTAACAGCCGAGCAGGAAACCCTGCTGGCTGAAGTGGCTGATGTGATCATCCCGACCACCACAACACCGGGTGCCAAAGCCGCTGGGGCCGAGAAATTCATCGTTCGTGTCATGCGCGATTGTTATCCCAAGAAAGATCAGGATAGCTTCTATGCCGGTCTGGCAAAACTGGATGCCAATAGCAAAACCAAGTTTGGGAAAGGATTTACAGAACTGGACTTGCCTCAGAAAAACGAAATGGTGAAGCAGACCATGACCGACGACAAACCGTTTTTCCTACGGATGAAGGAACTAACGACGACTGGCTACTTTACATCCGAAATAGGAGCGACGAAAGCACTGGAGTACCTGCCAGTACCCGGTCAGTTCAATGGCTGTATGCCCCTCAAACCCGGCCAAAAAACGTGGGCCCTATAAGTACAATGAATAATTGAGATGGGAAATGGCTCCATCCCGGACCATTATCCATTTTGCCGC
The DNA here is from genome assembly GCF_010233585.1 of Spirosoma endbachense. Classification (NCBI taxonomy): domain Bacteria; kingdom Pseudomonadati; phylum Bacteroidota; class Cytophagia; order Cytophagales; family Cytophagaceae; genus Spirosoma; species Spirosoma endbachense. The sequence continues at coordinate 9,705,024 of NZ_CP045997.1, read as the reverse complement.
ACTGGCGGCCCCGATTATTCACTATTCAATCAAAAAAATATGTCTTATCTCAATATTGATTCCATAAAAGAACAGAGTTACGATGCCATTGTGATCGGCTCTGGAATATCTGGCGGCTGGGCCTCCAAAGAACTGACGGAGAAGGGGTTACGGGTACTGATGCTCGAGAAAGGGCACCAGCTCGAACACGTATCCGGTTATGAAAACGCGATGAAAGACCCGTGGCAGACCAAATACAACGGTCGGCTTACGGAAGCACAAAAGGAGTCGCATCCAAAACTGGCGCGCGATTATCCTTATAACGAAATGACCGAAAAATACTGGATGAACGATTCGGATTCGCTTTACAAAGAAGTGAAACGTTTTGACTGGTATCGGCCGAATATTGTTGGCGGAAAGTCGATCATGTGGGGACGGCAATCGTATCGGCTGAGCGATATCGATTTTGAAGCCAATCTTAAAGACGGTATCGCCGTCGACTGGCCAATTCGCTATAAAGATGTGGCTCCCTGGTATTCATACGTTGAAAAATTCGTCGGCATTTCGGGTGAGAAACTAAACTTACCCCAATTGCCCGACAGCGAGTTTCTGCCACCGATGGAGATGTATTGTGTGGAGAAAGAAGTTCGTAAACGCATTGAAAAGAACTTCCCCGGTCGCACGATGACCATCGGACGGGTAGCCAACTTGTCGAAAGCTGGTGAGGCTCAATTAGGTGTGGGCCGTGCGCCCTGTCAGTACCGGAACAAGTGTTCGCTGGGTTGCCCCTACGGCGCTTATTTTAGTACACAGTCGTGTACACTACCGCCAGCCGCCAAAACCGGCCGGTTGACGCTCCGTCCCGATTCGGTCGTTACCGAAATAATTTACGATGATAACCAGAAGCGCGCAACGGGTGTACGCATCGTTGATGCTGTGACGCTCCAGAGCCGCGAATATTTTGCTAAAGTTATTTTCGTTTGCGGCAGCACACTGGGGTCAACATCAGTGCTGCTGAACTCAAAATCGAGCCGCTTCCCGAATGGCCTGGGTAACGATTCGGAGCAACTGGGTCATAACCTGATGGATCACCACTTCCGGATTGGTGCATCGGGCGATTGGGAAGGTGATCTGGACAAATACTACATCGGTCGTCGGGCCAATGGCATTTACGTACCTCGTTATCGTAACATTGGTACCGACAAACGCGATTACGTGCGAGGCTTTGGTTATCAGGGTGGAGGCAGTCGGCAGGGCTGGCAGCGTAACATTGCTGAAATGAGTTTCGGGGCCGATTATAAAGAGGAACTGACCAAGCCCGGACCCTGGACTATGGGTTTAGGTGGATTCGGGGAGACATTGCCTTACTACGAAAATCGCATGTATCTCGATAAAAACGAGAAGGACAAGTGGGGCATGCCGCTGGTCGTTTTCGACGCAGAACTCAAAGAAAATGAGAAAAAAATGCGCGTCGATATGATAAACGATGCCAAGGAGATGCTGGAGTCATCGGGCGTCAAGAACGTTAAAGGATACGACAGAGGGTCTTACCTGGGTATGGCCATCCACGAAATGGGCACCGCCCGGATGGGTCGTGATCCGAAAACGTCGGTACTGAATGGCAACAACCAGATGCATGCTGTCAAGAACGTATTTGTTACCGATGGAGCCTGCATGGTTTCTGCGTCTTGCGTGAACCCGTCGCTTACCTACATGGCCCTAACGGCGCGGGCAGCTGACTTTGTCGTGAAAGAGATGAAACGGAAGAGTATCTGATTCTGAAGAATAGTATACGAAAACGGCCGGATCGATGATTTTTCGATCTGGCCGTTTAGTTTTGAGCGATTTGGAACTTTCACCAGATCCCGTGCTATGGTTAATTTCGCAAAAGACAAAAGATATGTCTCTACAAGGGTTTTTGGTTTAGAATAGCCTTCCTAAAAAGATGAGTACAATTGCCCCACCTACAGCAATCAGCAGGTTCATGACTAAGCCATCGTTGTCGGGGTCATTGCCAAGGCGACGGGCGATAAAACCACCGATGAATCCGCCAACAATACCGAGGATAATGTTAACCAGGGCTGAATGATGACTGCCCATAACAACACTGGCCAGGTAACCGGCGATTCCGCCAATAAGAATTGAATATAAAAAGCCCATAAGAAAAAAGTTAACTGTTTTAAGAATAGTGTTGTAATGGTACAGGAAATAGCGATACTTTGCTACTAAAGCAGGGGAAAATGATGACAAAATTTAATAGGTAATGGGTATAAACACCTGGGTCGGGCGTTTATATACCAATGGAGTATCACTACTTTTACGTCGTATAATCCAACCCTCTTGCCTGTTTAACTATGAATCCTTTTCGATCGGCTAAGCGATCCCTGCTTTCCCGCAAGGCGATAGCCCTCTCCACTGCTGGTTTAGTAATAGGTGCTGCTTTTGTTGGGGCATACCAGAACCGAAATCTCAATGCCGCTTCGGGTACTTACCTCTCAAAGCTGTTTGCCCAACTCAGTGACGACGATAAACACGATCCTAAATATGCCGTTGGTAGTCTGAATGTCGCGCCGGGTCTGGAAGCAACTCTTTTTGCTGCCGAGCCGATGCTGAGCAATCCAACGGATATTGATGTCGATGCCAGAGGTCGCGTATGGGTATGTGAAGCTTATAACTACCGGCCAGCTATCAACGGCAATCCGACCCGTAAAGAAGGCGACCGGATCATCATTCTGGAAGATCAGAATGGCGATGGCAAAGCCGATATTACTAAAGTATTTTATCAGGACCCAAGTATCGAATCACCCTTGGGCATCTGGGTGCAGGGGAACCGGGTAATTGTTGCCGACAGCCCCAACGTGTGGGTACTGACAGACGAAAACGGCGATGATAAGGCCGATAAAAAAGAACTCCTATTTACGGGAATCGGTGGTGAACAGCACGACCACGGTATGCACACGTTTGTGTTTGGCCCCGATGGTAAATGGTATTTCAACTTCGGTAATGCTGGTGAACAACTCCTCGATAAAGATGGAAAACCGGTTGTTGATATCGCTACCGGCAAAACCATCGACAAACAGAATTTCAAGCAGGGCATGGTGTTCCGCTGTGATCCTGATGGTAAAAATGTTGAATTGTTAGGCCAGAATTTTCGCAATAACTACGAAGTGGCGGTTGACTCATACGGTACGCTCTGGCAGTCAGACAACGACGATGACGGCAACAAGGGCGTTCGGATCAACTACGTAATGGAGTACGGAAACTACGGCTATACCGACGAAATGACGGGTGCGGGCTGGCAGGCAAACCGTGATAATCTAGAACCCGAAATTCCACGGCGACACTGGCACCTCAACGATCCGGGTGTTGTGCCAAACCTGCTCCAGACCGGTGCCGGCTCACCAACGGGTATTATTGTTTATGAAGGCAAGCTTTTGCCCGAAGTGTTTCGTAATCAGGTGATTCACTGCGATGCCGGACCGAATGTCGTACGTTCCTATCCGGTACAGAAAGACGGGGCGGGTTATAAAGCCGAGATTGTAAATGTGCTGGAAGGTGCCCGCGATCAGTGGTTCCGCCCGGCCGATATTTGCGTGGCTCCCGATGGTTCGCTTATTATTGCTGATTGGTATGATCCTGGCGTAGGTGGTCACCAGGCTGGTGATCAGAACCGGGGCCGCGTCTATCGCGTAGCTCCGCCAAACTCGCCCTACACCATGCCGAAAGTAGATGTTTCGACCACCGAGGGTGCTATCGAAGCGCTCCAAAGTCCGAATATGTCGATTCGCTATGCTGGATGGCAGAAACTGCGTGAGTCAGGCACCAAGGCCGAAAAACCCCTGGCAAATCTCTATAAATCGTCGACTAATCCCCGGATGCAGGCCCGTGCTCTATGGCTACTGAGCAAGCTGGATAAAGGACAAAAATACATTGAGACCGCTCTCAAAAGCGATAATCCGGATTTGCGCATTACGGCGCTACGGGCCGCCCGTGAACTCAAAATGGATATTATTCCCTATGTGAAGCAACTGGTCAATGACCCGGATACACAGGTTCGCCGTGAAGCAATTATTGCGCTTCGCCGGAACCAGACCGCCGGACCGCCCTCGCCTGAAGCACCAGCTCTGTGGGCGCAACTGGCTAGTAAATACGACGGCAAAGACCGTTGGTATCTGGAAGCGCTTGGGATTGGAGCCGATGGTAACTGGGACAGTTACTACACCGCCTGGCTGAAGCAACAAAGCGGTGATCCATTGGCGAATGCCAGTGGGCGGGATATCGTTTGGCGTGCCCGCACCAGGGAGTCTGTACCGCTGCTGGCGAAACTGGCTGGCGATCAGGGAACAGAGCTGAGCCAGCGATTGCGCTACTTCAGGGCGTTCGATTTTAACCCCGGTGCCACCGAAAAATCAGCGGCACTATTGGGTATTTTGCAGGCAAATAGCGCATCGACAGATGTGACGAAACTGGTTCTCCGTCACCTCGATCCGGCCTATGTCAAGAATTCTGCCGTAGCAACAACTGCACTGAATAAACTACTTACAGATGTATATGGAACACCCGAATACATCGAACTTATCACCCGCTACGAACCTACATCTGAGAATGCCAAGCTGAGCCAACTGGCACTTGCCAAGTATAACGATGCGATGGGGCGGGATGCCGCCAGGCAGTTGATCAAACAAAATGGTAGCTCATTGGTCTGGGCTGTTATCAATGGGTCAAATGCCGATGAAGCGTCGCAAATGGTAATGGCCTTGCAGCGGGTTGGTAACAAAGAATCGCTCGATATTCTGAAAACTGTTGCCCTTGATGAGAAGCGTTCACCGTCGCTACGGATGACAGCTACCCGTGCATTGGGTGGTAGTATGGATGGAGCTGACAAGGTGATTACTCTGTTGAAATCGGGCGATATCAAAGGCGATTATAAAAAAGCCGCCGTTCAGGGAGTCAGCAATGACTGGCGTAAAAACATCAGACAGCAGGCCGCCAGCTTCCTGGATGGTGTGCAGGGGGCCGAAGGCAAAAAGCTACCTGGTCTGAACGAATTGATGGCCATGAATGGCGAAGCTACAAAGGGCGTAAGCGTATTCAAAAACAACTGTGCCATCTGTCATCAGGTCAATGGAGAAGGGATGGATTTTGGTCCGAAACTTTCCGAAATAGGTTCTAAATTGCCTAAAGAAGGCCAATATCTGGCTATTTTACATCCAGATGCCGGTATTAGTTTTGGATTCGAAGGGTGGGAGGTGAAGTTTAAAGATGGTAGTACCATGTCGGGGATTGTCTCCAGCAAAACCGAGACCGATTTGCAAATGAAATTTCCCGGTGGTGCGGTACAGAACTACAAAATGGCCGATGTTGTCTCGATGAAAAAAATGGATAGTTCCATGATGCCATCGGGCCTACAGGAAGCCATGAGTACGCAGGATCTGGTTGATCTGGTCGCTTATTTAACGAGTTTGAAGAAAAAATAATCCGAACCCGGATTACACTAATTAACGGATTACCTTGATTTTGATCTATGCACCACTTTATTGAAGTGGCTAACAAAATCCTGTAAATCCGTTAATCAGTGCAATCCGGGTTCAGAAATTAACCACTATGCAACGACGCAATTTTGTAAAATCGACAGTTGGGCTTGCTGGGGCCGCTGTTTCGGGTGAATCATTAACCACAAACTGGCATTCGCAGCCTAATTTTCTGGCTAAGAACAATTTTAAACTCAAATATGCCCCCCACTTTGGTATGTTTGAAAATAGCGCGGGTAAAGATCCCATCGACCAGTTAAAGTTCATGGCTGATATGGGCTTTACGGCTCTGGAAGATAACGGAATGATGGGTCGAGATCCGGCACTACAAACCAAAATCGGTGAGGAAATGGCCCGGTTAGGTATAACAATGGGGGTGTTCGTTCTAGACAAGGGCGGAAATTCACAGAATTCTCTCGCAACGGGAAAGCCAGAGTTCGTTGAGATTTTTCTGAACGGATGCCGCAAGGCGGTCGAAACGGCTAAACGCGTCAATGCCAAATTCACCACGGTCGTTCCCGGAGATTTTGAACGGAATCTACCCATTGGTATTCAAACGGGGCACGTTATCGATGCCTTGCGCCGAGGGGCCGATATTCTGGCTCCGGCTGGCCTGACCATGGTGCTGGAGCCCCTTAGCGATACACCAAACCTGTTTTTACGGACATCTGACCAGACCTACGAAATCTGCCGGGCCGTGAATAGCCCTTCCTGTAAAATTCTGTTTGATATTTATCACATGCAGAAAAACGAAGGACACATTATTCCGCATATAAATTGGTGCTGGAGTGAAATCGGGTATTTTCAGATTGGCGATAATCCGGGCCGTAAAGAGCCAACAACGGGCGAGATCAATTATAAAAACATATTCAAGCACATCTACCAGAAACAGAAAGCCGAAAACAAGGAATTTATTTTTGGGATGGAACACGGTAATTCGCAGCCAGGAAAAGAGGGCGAGGTTGCCTTAATCAAAGCCTATGTCGAATCAGATAGCTTTACGGTGTAGATAAGCGAATAGCATTAAAAACAGTTAGCCCCGACAGATTTTTCTGTCGGGGCTCTTTCAGTAATGTCCCTTCATAGGTAGACGAATGGTTGATCTGGCTTACAGAACGACAACCGAATTTTCTTCACCCGCAACGCCACTGGCTACATATTTATCAGCGGCCCAGTCATTTGTCCAAATTGTACCGTCCAGAACGTAGCGGTACTGATATTCGCTACCAATTGGTAGTTCGACCGTCGTTTTGTACGAACCATCCTTTTGCTTTTTCAGAACTTGGGCAGAGCTATCCCAGCTATTGAATTCACCGGCCAGGGCGACCGTTTTTGCACCGTTGACAGCTTCAGCCGGCAACTCAAACGTAACTTTTGCAATAGGCTTGCTTTTGAGGAATTGTTTGGCAACCGCCATAGTAGTTCATTATTTGGTTTGCAATGCAAAATTATATTGAAAAAAAAGTAATATCATAGTTATCAATTCTTTAAGAGCTAATATTCTTTAAATAATTATGTTCATTGTGTTAAGTTTTATAGTTGAATCTAAAAAATGTACTATTTTTAATTTGTGAGCCGAAAACCATTCAGTAATTTTTCGATTGTTGTTTTGATCGACGTAAGTCGGTCCGTATAAGAGCCGCCTATCAATACGTAGTTCAGTCCTCTCCGGTCGAGTTCATAACGAAAACGAGCCAGCATTTCAGGACGACGATCACCCTGATCGCGTAAATCGTCGGCAACCCAGGGCACATCGATATCGAGTAAAAAATAAATATCGTAGTGGACCTGCTGTTCCAGTTCCTGTAAAACAGGGGACACTTCCCGCAGGTATAAATTCGAATAGATCTGGGTTGTAATGACGTCTGTGTCGCAAAAAAGCAGGCGATTGGCCTGACGTTCGGCTACTTGCACTGCTTGCGTTTGAGCCTGGCCAATACGGACGAAATCGTTGCTTGTGAACTCGTTGGAAGTAATTAGACTACGGGCCATTTCGGGTACAAAAATGGTTTGGTAGTCAATCGCCAATTGCTTAGCCAGAGTTGTTTTGCCAACACTTTCGGGGCCGTACAGGCATATTTTTTTGACGAAATGGGGGCGGACAACATCCGGAATGTAATCCCAATACTGAAACGGGTGCTGTCGAATCAGGGTAGCCGATACCGGGACCTGTTGTCGGGGTGGATCGAATGAAATATGCCGTAAACCCGAATGATAGGCTAATGGAATTGCGTATGCTTCGGATGAAAAAAATACACTCACAGTCGGGAAACGCCGTTTAATGAAAGCGGCCCATAACTTCGTGGCTTCCCAAAGTGGTAAGTCTGGATCATGAAAATCGTCGGGCTCGGCCACCACCTCAATAGTGGGGTAGGGAGCTAGTAATTCGGTTAGCCAGCGGAGCCGAAATTTGGGCGAGATTGGGTCATCTGGCGTGATACTCATGGATACAATGAGCCGATCACACTGTTGACGAGCAAACTCAATAAGGGCAAGGTGGCCTTTATGCACAGGCAAAAATTTGCCGAAGATTAGCCCTGTGGTCATGCTAATCTGGTTTGTTGGTTTTGTTCAATTTTTTAACTGATGTTACGCCAACTCCATTTGTGGATGTTGGCTGAGTTGATTTTTGAGGACGGCCAGTTCCGCAAAAGCCGCTTGCAGGGCTTTGAGGTATAACCGCCCTTTCAAGGCAAAATGATTGGTA